>QCTC01000005.1 GCA_003211315.1 Prochlorococcus sp. AG-670-O17
TTATTTTCATTATGCATTTCTTTCATTGGATATAATTTCTTTTTATTAAAAGCATTTAATATATATTTTCTCTTGAAAATTACCATAAAAAATATTATTAAAATGATGAGAACTATTGAGAGAAAATTGAGCATATATAAAGTTAATAATTTTTATATCATCCAGTAATAAAAGTAACACTATTTGTCCTTTAAATACTAAAGTGTTCAAAGATCTTTAATAGATTATGCCATCTGATTTTTCAACGTTCTTACCATCAATCTTTGTCCCATTGATTGGTCTAGTAACCCCAGCAGTATTTCTTGTATTAATTGGAAGATTGATTACAGCTACTGATTAAATTCAAATTACACTTTTATTAAAAATGAGCGACTTTCAAAAATCATTCTCAGAATCAACAAGTTCTATTAAATTTGATGAGAAATATATAGATAATTCTGTTCAGCCAAATGACATTGGTATCGCAAATCAATGGGCTGTTAAACCAGTTTCAGATCCATGTGTTGGAAATCTTGCAACACCTGTTAATAGTGGTTACTTTACAAAGGCATTTATTAATAATTTACCTTTTTATAGAGAAGGGATTTCTCCAAATTTTAGAGGTTTAGAAACTGGAGCAGCTTTTGGATATCTTTTATATGGTCCATTTTCTATGACTGGTCCATTAAGAAATTCTGATTTTGCATTAACGGCAGGACTACTTGCAACGATAGGTGCTGTTCACATATTAACAGGGCTTTTGGTTCTTTATAATGCTCCTGGAAAAGCTCCTAATGTTCAGCCTCCAGACGCTACAGTATATAATCCTCCTGCAGACTTGTTTACTAGAACAGGATGGGCCGATTTTACAAGTGGGTTTTGGTTAGGTGGTTGTGGTGGGGCTGTTTTTGCATGGCTTCTTGTAGGGACTCTCCATTTGGATACCATAATGCCAATTGTTAAAAATATTTGGACCACTGGTTGATCTCATTGTTTAACAAGACCATATTCTCAATAGTCAGTAAAAAACATACTACCTGATAGTTTTATTCCATCTGTAAGATCTAATGATTCTTCCTGCAGAAATCAGTTTTGATTGATAATGTAAAGAAATTTTATCGTTAGTCTCTTTTAAAGTGTCTATTCCTATACCATTTCTTCCGTAATCTATACCTGAACTATGGTAATAAAGTCCATCTCCTTTATAAATACCAACATGATCACATTTATTTTTATTTCCAAAAAATAAAATATCTCCTTTTTTAAGTGATTTATTATTTCCTTTGAAATTAAAAAGATGCTTACAAAAACTTTTAATTTGATAAGAATCTCTAGGTATATAAATTTCATGATTTAAAAAAGCCGTTTGAATTAACCCAGAACAGTCAAAATTAGGACCTGACGTACCACCCCAAAGATATGTATTTTTTACCTTAGATCGATTTTTGATCCAATTAAGAATTAATGGAATTTTTGCTTGTATTAATATTTGATCAAATTCGACAAAACTGTTTTTTAAATCAAATTTCTCAATAGATAATTTATCTAAATCAATCCAGCAGACATAACCATCTTCATAAAATTGAACCAATATCCTGGATAATTTATATCTACTTTGATAAAAACTTGGGTAAACAAGTCTAAAAATTCTATTTTTGACTATTTCCGTCACTAAATTATTTTCAGTTTCATTTTGATATCCAGAAATATTAATTTTTACTTTCCACCAAATAGTGTTTGAAAAATTAGTTTGCTTAAATAGTGATATAGGGTTTATATGTTCTTTCATAAAATGTCTTTTTATTATTTACAAGAAGAAATGGGTTTAGCCTTAAATGATATTTTAGACAGAGTTTGCTCCAACAATATAGAAAATTTAAGGAATGATATCGCAATAACTTGGATCAATTATAAAAGTGATAACAATCATATAAATAAAGGCTGTGGATTTGGAATCAATAATAGAAAACTCATTTATCCTGCAAGCATCGTAAAGCTAATTTATGGCCTTGCTGCATACTCATGGATTGATACAAAAAAAATATTACTCACCCAAGAAATAAGTGATGCAGTCAATAAAATGCTTTTTTACTCAAGTAATGATGCAACAAGCTTTTT
The DNA here is from genome assembly GCA_003211315.1 of Prochlorococcus sp. AG-670-O17. GTDB lineage: Bacteria > Cyanobacteriota > Cyanobacteriia > PCC-6307 > Cyanobiaceae > Prochlorococcus_A. The sequence goes on from QCTC01000005.1 coordinate 2,098, forward strand.
AATCGATATAATAACTGGGACTACAAGCGGTCCATGTATAGAAGGTGATCCTTGGGAGAATTGGAAATATCAAAGATCAATAATCAATGATTGGTTAAAAGAGCTTAATTGGAATGAATTAAATGAAATAAATTGCTGCCAAAAAACTTGGGAAGATGGACCATTTGGTCGAGAAAAAGAATTTTATGGAACTGAAAACAGTAATAGAAATATGATGACAACTGATGCTACTGCAAGGATTCTTGAGGAAATAATGATAAAGCTTGATTATCAAAAAGATAATTTAAATTTAAGAAGTTTTTTAAAAAGAAATCTAAATAAGAGTGTTCTTAATAATGATCCTCTTAATCAAGTAGATGGTTTTTTAGGAGAGGGATTACCGGAGAATATTAATTTCTGGAGTAAAGCAGGTCTCATGTCACAAGCTAGACATGATGCTGCTTGGTGGGTTAATAATGACTCAGTACAGACTTTATTGGTTGTTTTTGGTAATGGAGAAAAATACTTCAAAGATGAGATCTTATTTCCCGAAATAGCAAAGGCTGTGTACGAATATAATACTAATTTTGTTTGATATTAATTTAAATCATCTAAAAAATCTCTATCTAATTTATTTGTATAGGCTTCGTAAGGTAACATCATAACCTCATCAAAATCTAAGTCATTAAGAATCCATTCCTTATATTCAGCAATTAAACTATTTCTATCTTTACTATCTAATTCATGAATGCGTAATGCAGTATCTTTAAGGTTTTCTTTAATCAGGTTTTCAAGTTCTTTTTTGTTCATATTAGCTAGCTTCTCCATCTATAATTATTCTTCTTATTGTTGATAAAGCAATCCCAGTTTGAGTTCTGATTGATCTATATGAGCAACCCTCATTACGTAATCTCATCACTAATGATTCTTTTAAAGGACTAATTTTTGGTCTGCCACCTAAATTATTTCCATTTAATCTTCTTTGCAAAATAAGTTCTTTTTTTCTTTCTCCCAAAGACTCATTATCTAAATTATCTAACTCATATAAAATATTAAAGACTGACAAAGATATCTCTGATGAATATTCCGGAGACAAAAAACCAGATAAAGTTCTCAACTTAACATCATTATTCAAGAGTTTATGGATTGTTTTGATACATTCATTCCTATTAGAAAATGCCCGATCTAGTTTTGTAACGACTAACTCATCTCCTTTTGATAAATAATTTAGAGCTTTTCTAAGTTCGGGTTTTATTGCTTCATCTAAATTTATGATTTCAGAAAATATTAAGCTGCAACCCTCATTCTTTAAGTAATTTATTTGTTCTTTTAAGTAATCTAATTCACTATCTATAGCTCTTGCATATCCAATAGATTTACATTTTTTATTTTTTTCAGATAAAAGAAAACGTTTTCTTTTAAATTTAAAAGTCAATGTTTTAATACATATATTTTTAACTGTATCAAATACTAATGAAAAAAACACTTTATAGAACATTATATTGTAATAATAATATGAAAATTACTAATTAACGAATAGATAATAATGTTTGAAAACTATATTAAAAATAATATTCTTTATATTGTTCTAGTTTAGGTTATTAGAACAGTTTGTCTGTTGTGTAATTAGTTTTTGAGGAGAAATGTTTAAAAAATACCAAATTTTTTTCTAAAAGTAATATTTAAATTAATACCAGCGTTAATTAGAAATTTAATTTCTTTAGTGAAGTAAATAAAAATAGTAAACTTAAATTATTTTGATTAAAATTAAAAATGATTGGGTTGAATAAATTAATTAATTTGACAAATACTTCTGAAAATACAGTTACGAAGCCTGACTGGTTAAGAGTAAAAGCACCTCAAGTTGAGAGAATAGGGAATACTGCAAATTTATTGAGTGATTTAAAATTAAATACTGTATGTCAAGAAGCAAGCTGTCCTAATATTGGAGAATGTTTTGCTAGCGGGACTGCAACTTTTTTAATTATGGGCCCAGGTTGTACTAGAGCATGTCCATATTGTGATATTGATTTTGATAGATCCAAGAGAGATTTAGACCCAACAGAACCTGATCGTTTGGCTGAGGCTGTTTTTAGATTGAAACTTAAACATGTTGTGATAACCTCTGTTAATAGAGATGATCTTGATGATGGCGGAGCTTCGCAGTTTTATAAATGTGTTTCGGAAGTTAGAAAAAAATCCCCTGAAACAACTATTGAATTATTAATTCCAGATTTATGTGGCAACTGGTCAGCACTTGAAAAGATTTTAGATTCTAGACCAAATGTTTTAAATCATAATATTGAAACTGTCTCAGCTTTGTATAGGAAAGTAAGGCCACAAGGAAACTATCAAAGAACTTTAGAGTTACTTAAAAGAACAAGAGAATATTTCCCAAGTGTTTATACTAAATCTGGATTTATGTTGGGATTAGGAGAAAAGGATGATGAAGTTCTTACTCTTCTTATGGATTTAAGAAAAAATGATGTAGATATAGTTACTATTGGTCAATATTTATCTCCAGGTCCAAAACATCTTCAGGTTCAAAGATTTGTTACCCCTTCAAAATTTAATTATTTTAAATTATTTGGAGAAAATGAATTAGGGTTTATGCAAGTTGTCAGTTCCCCTTTAACTCGTAGTAGTTATCATGCTGAAGAGATTCAGAAACTCATGAAAAAGTTTCCAAGATAATTAAATTATCTATTGATTAATATTAATCCATTCATTTAATTTCCATTCGACAATATTATTTTTTATCATCGGATCTTTTTTTATAATTTCTAAGGCTTCTTTATACGTTCCAATTTCAAGTATTAGTAACCCACCAGCTCCTGATTGTTTGAATTCATCCACTAGAAACCCACTTTTGATATTTATTCCTTTTTTCTTTAAATTTTCTATCCATTTGATATGTTCATTGATTATTTTTTTTCTTATATCTTTTTGAATTAAGTATTCTTTTTTTATGAGTTCAGTCTTTATAAAAATAGGCATTCATTAACTTTATATACCAAGCATTTCTTCTTCGCTAGGAGGAACAACTATTTTGAAAATTCCCTTAAAATTAGACCAATTATTGATTATTTTGGATGCCTTTAGACTCTTTGTTTTTTCTTGATATTCACTCAGAATTCCTAATAAAATCTCTTCTTGCTTGAGGTTAGTTATTTTATGGATACTAACTATTTCCTTATTCACTTTATTTTCTAAATCATTATTTTCATCAAGTATATAAGCTATTCCACCAGTCATTCCTGCTCCAATATTTCTTCCTGTTGAACCTAAAATTACTATCTTGCCACCAGTCATATATTCACAACAATGGTCGCCCGAACCTTCTGTGACTGCAGTAGCTCCACTATTTCTAACAGCAAATCTTTCTCCGGATTTACCTAAAGCAAATAACTTGCCTCCTGTTGCTCCATAAAGACAGGTATTACCCAATATTACTTGCTCTGAAGATTTCTCATCTAATTGGGGAGGAACAATAGTAAGTACACCTCCATTCATTCCTTTGCAAACATAATCATTAGCTTCTCCAATTAATTGGATATGCATTCCTTTTAATAAAAAAGCACCAAAACTCTGTCCTGCGTATCCTTTGAAATTGAGATTTAGTTCACCATTAAATCCATTATTTCCATAAAGTCCCGCAATTTCACCTGATATTTTTGCACATACACTTCTGTCAGTGTTCTTGATTTCTATTTCTTTAATTAATTTTCCATGATTCTTAATAGAATTCATGAATTCATTATCAGACAAAAATTGATCCTCTAATACATATCCATTAGTATGAGCAGTCTTAGAATGCTTTAACCATGACCTATCTTTATTTTGAGTCCCTTTTTTAATTAGAGAACTAAGATCAATATTTGCAGTTTTTGGAAGTTTAATATCTCTTGCTGTTAGAAATTCCTGATTGCCAATTAATTCCTCCATATTAGAAACTCCAATGCTACTCATTATTTGTCTTATCTCTTCAGCAATATATAAGAAAAAGTTCACTACATTTTCAGGTAAACCTTTAAACCTTTTTCTTAATTCTTCTTTTTGAGTAGCTACACCAACAGGACATTTGTTTGTATGACAAACACGCGCCATTATGCAGCCTTCAGCAATCATTGCTACTGAACCAAAGCCGAATTCTTCCGCACCTAAAATAGCTGCGATTACTACATCCCATCCTGTTTTAAGTCCGCCATCAGTTCTTAAAAGTACTCTCTCTCTAAGATTATTTTCGATAAGGGATTTATGGACTTCTGCAACACCTAATTCCCACGGTAAACCAGCATGTTTAATAGAACTTAGAGGTGAAGCCCCAGTACCTCCATCATGCCCAGAAATTTGTATTACATCAGCATTCGCTTTGCTAACTCCAGCAGCGATAGTACCTATCCCAATTTCAGAAACGAGCTTTACACTGACCTTCGCTCTTGGATGAACTTGGTGCAAGTCATGAATTAACTGAGCCAAGTCTTCAATAGAGTAAATATCATGATGTGGGGGTGGAGATATTAAGGCTACTCCAGGTTTGCTGTTTCTTAGCTTTGCAATATATGAATCAACTTTTGGTCCTGGTAATTGACCACCTTCGCCTGGCTTAGCTCCTTGAGCCATTTTTATTTCAAGTTGCTTCCCGCTTCTTAGATATTCTGGAGTAACCCCAAATCTTCCAGAGGCTATTTGTTTAATAGCTGAGCAAGCAGTATCCCCATTTTCTAGGCCTTTTATAGATGGTAATATTGCAGATTGAGTATTTTCATCAATATCATTCAATACATTAAAACGAGCAGGATCTTCTCCTCCTTCCCCGCTATTACTTTTCCCGCCAATTCTATTCATTGCAACGGCCAATACTTCATGAGCTTCTCTTGATAATGCTCCTAAACTCATTCCTCCAGTACAAAACCTTTTACATATTGATTCAACACTTTCAACATCATCAATGGGGATACTTTTTCTAGTGGAGTTGATTGACAGTAAATCTCTTAATGAAGTGACAGGTCTATTTCGAATAAGTGTTTTATAAGTCTCGAAATGATCATATCCTGGTCCTTGCTTTAGGGCAGAATGCAAAACCTTTGACATTTCAGGATTATTAGAGTGATATTCGCCATTATTTCTAAACTGAACAAATCCTAGAAACTCTAATTTTTTTAAATCTATTTCTGGAAAGGCTTTGGTATGAATTAGGAGTGATTCATTTGCAAGTTCTTTTAGTGTGATCCCTGCAATTCGACTTGTTGTTCCATCGAAAGCTATTTTAATTAAGTCAGAGCCAAGACCTACAGCTTCAAATATTTGAGCACCATGATAACTAGATAAAAGTGAAATCCCTATTTTTGAAAGTATTTTTCTTAATCCATCTTCTAAAGCTTTTTTGATATTTGCCTGAACGTCATCGATTGATAGTGGATTGATTTTCTTAGTAGCAATAAGCTTTTGAGTTTTTGGATGTTGTAACCAATGTCTTCCAGATTCAAGTGTTAACCAAGGGCATACAGCGCTAACTCCATAACCAATTAAACATGCCAGGTGATGCGTGCTCCAACATTGACCAGTTTCAATTATTAGCGAGGCTTTTAATCTTATTTCTTTTTTAAGAAGATAATGATGAATTGAACCTACAGCTAATAAAGGAGGAATAAAACTTTGTTTAGAACTGACTCCTTTGTCAGAAATGATTATTAAAGAGCAGCCTTCTTTTATTGCTTTCTCGCTTACTTTACAAATATCATCTAACTTTGCTTCAAATCCTTTTATTCCTTCCTCAATATCAAATAAACTTGAAATGGTTTTTGATTTAATTTCTGATTCTTTTAATGAAATTAGTTCTTGTTCATTAATAATTGGACTTTTTAAATGAATAAAAGGCTTAATATCATTAGATTCGAAGGGAGAGCATCTTTCACCTAAATGCATCTCTAAACTCATTACTAATTTTTCTCTTAAAGGATCTATGGGAGGATTAGTAACTTGTGCAAATCTTTGTTTGAAGTAGTCGTATAAAATATGAGGTTTAGAAGAGAGCACTGCTAATGGTATATCGTCACCCATACAATATGTTGGCTCCTTAGAAAGAGAAGCCATTGAATCAAGAATGAGGTCATTGTCTTCTGAGGAAAAACCAAAAGCAGTTTGCTGTTGGAGCAATTCAAAATCTTTTAAATTACAATTATTGGACCATTCATTATTTTTGAGTTTTACAGTTCTTTTTTGTATCAGTTTTTTATAATTTTTTCTTTTGGCAGCTTCTGCTTTAACTTCCCAATTTCTTAAAATTTTGTTCTGAGAAAGATCTACTGCGAGCATTTGGCCTGGCCCTAAACGTCCTTTTTCTATAACTTTGTTTTCTTCAATATCCACTACCCCTGTCTCTGAACCCATTATCACAAAACCATCATTGGTAATTGAATATCTGGCAGGTCTTAATCCATTCCTATCAAGTGTCGCTCCAACATAGTTTCCATCTGCAAATACTAATAGAGCAGGACCGTCCCAAGCTTCTTGGAGAGTAGCTGAATATTCATAAAAAGCCTTAATATCTCCTCTGCTTTCAAGTTCTGGTTGATTTCGAAATGCTTCTGGAACAAGTTTCAGTAAGGAATCAGTTATTGGTTTGCCTGAACGAATATTAATTTCTAGTGTTGCGTCAAGATTTGATGAATCACTTTTGTTCTTATCTACTATTGGCTTAATATCACGAGACAACTCTCCCCAGTAATCATCAATATGTGTTTCTGATGCTTTCGCCCAATTGATATTACCCAAAAGGGTATTAATTTCCCCATTATGACCCAAAAATCTCATTGGCTGGGCAAGAGGCCATTTTGGTAAGGTATTTGTGCTAAATCTTCGATGGTAAACAGAAAAAGAAACTTTAAAATCTTCTTTCTTTAAGTCTTCGTAAAATTCTGATAAAACTTCAGATCTAACCATACCTTTATAAACAACAGTTTTAGAACTAAGTGATGCAAAATAAAATTCGCATTCACCGATAGCATTTTTTGTATTATCTCTTATCCTTTTTTCAATTCTTTTTCTTAGTTGAAATAAGAGCATCTCGATATCTCTAGTATCTTCTTTGTCTATGCAAACGATCCATTGATTTATAAATGGTGCGTTTGCTTTTGCTAAAACCCCTAGGGTTTCATTTTTAATAGGTACATTTCTCCAAAATGTTTCTTTAAAATTTAATTCTTTAGCTTCTTCGTCGCATATAAGTTTTGATTCTTTAACTTTTAATTCATTATTTGGCATAAAAATCATACCTAAACCTCGTTTTTCGTAGCTTTCAGTATTTAAATTTAATTCTCTATCTAAAAAATTCCATGGAATTGAACATAAAATTCCTGCTCCATCACCAGAATCACTATCTCCTCCGCATCCCCCTCTATGCTCCATACAATTAAGACCTTTTAAAGATTGCCTTAATATCCAATTACTTTCCTTGCCATCAATATTTGCTATGAAGCCAACACCACAAGCATCTTTCTCTCCAATAATTCCATTTGGAGAATAACTATCTTGATATGGATCGTTACTTCTTTTGATACTCTCTCGCATAGATTATTTAACTATATAAGAAAATTAATTTATTTCTATTATAAAAATGAATTTCAAAATACAAAGTAAAAATAATGAAGAATTACTAAATAAATTAAAATTTTATTTATAAATCAAAAAAAATCAAAAATGCTTTAGATATGCCTCGTAAAGGGTTATGATGTTTTGATATATAATTTTTTATCTATTAATATAGATGCCGACCATTTCCCAATTAATTGGATCAGAAAGAAAACGTCTGACAAGAAAAACAAAATCTCCTGCACTAAAATCTTGTCCAGAGAGAAGAGGAGTATGTACAAGAGTTTATACATCTACTCCTAAGAAACCTAATTCTGCCTTAAGAAAAGTTGCCAGAGTTAGACTAACTTCGGGTTTTGAAGTCACTGCATATATTCCTGGAATCGGACATAATTTACAGGAACATTCAGTAGTATTGCTAAGGGGAGGAAGAGTTAAAGATCTGCCGGGTGTAAGATACCATATAATAAGAGGAACCTTAGATACTGCAGGAGTCAAAGATAGACGTCAATCCAGATCTAAATATGGTGCAAAAGCTCCTAAAAATGATTAATTTTTTAACATCAATTCTTTTCTAAAATGTCACGTCGTAATGCAGCAGTAAAAAGACCAGTTTTACCAGACCCTCAATTCAATAGTCGTCTTGCCTCAATGATGATTTCAAGATTGATGAAACATGGTAAAAAATCTACTGCACAAAAAATATTATCTGATGCTTTCTCCCTAATCAGTGAGAGAACAGGTGGAAATGCAGTGGAGTTATTTGAAACAGCTGTAAAGAATGCAACTCCTTTAGTAGAGGTGAGAGCCAGGAGAGTTGGAGGTGCTACTTATCAAGTCCCTATGGAAGTTCGTCAAGAAAGAGGAACTGCGATGGCACTTAGATGGCTTGTTACTTTTTCAAGAGGTAGAAATGGAAAGAGTATGTCACAAAAATTAGCGGGCGAATTAATGGATGCAGCTAATGAAACTGGTAGTGCAGTTAAGAAGAGAGAAGATACTCATAAAATGGCAGAAGCTAATAAGGCTTTTGCGCACTACAGATACTAATTTCGACCCAAAATGGTCCTTATTTAGTTTATTATTAAATAAAAGTTTATTTGAACAAATAAACTGTAGCTATTTAGCAATTTATTCTATTTGGAGTTTTAACATTGGTACGCGACTTTCCCCTTGAACGAGTAAGGAATATAGGCATAGCCGCTCATATTGATGCAGGTAAAACAACTACTACTGAAAGAATACTTTTTTATTCAGGGGTTGTTCACAAAATCGGAGAAGTACATGATGGTGCTGCAGTAACAGATTGGATGGCCCAAGAAAGGGAGAGGGGGATTACTATCACAGCTGCTGCTATTTCTACAAGTTGGCAAGATCATAGAATTAATATTATTGATACTCCAGGTCACGTTGATTTTACAATTGAAGTTGAAAGATCAATGAGAGTTTTAGATGGGGTTATAGCTGTGTTTTGTGCGGTAGGAGGAGTTCAGCCACAGTCAGAGACTGTTTGGAGACAAGCTGATAGATATTCTGTCCCAAGGATGGTTTTCGTCAATAAAATGGACAGAACAGGAGCAGACTTCTTAAAAGTTAATCAACAAATTAAAGATCGTCTTAAAGCAAATGCTTTTCCTATTCAACTACCAATAGGAGCTGAAGGTGATCTTTCAGGAATTATTGATTTAGTAAGTAACAAGGCTTACTTATACAAAAATGATTTAGGAACTGATATTGAAGAAGCTCCAATACCTGAAGATATGAAAGATGAAGCATTGGAATGGAGAAGTAAATTAATGGAAAGTGTCGCAGAAAATGATGAAGAATTAATTGAAATATTTTTGGATAAGGGAGAATTAACTGAAGATCAATTAAAAAAAGGGATTAGAGATGGAGTTTTAAAGCATGGTTTGGTTCCTGTTTTATGTGGATCAGCCTTTAAAAATAAAGGGGTTCAATTAGTTTTAGATGCAGTAGTTGATTATTTACCAGCTCCAATTGATGTAAAACCAATTCAAGGTGTTTTACCAAATGGTAAAGAAGATGTTAGACCTTCGGATGATAATGCTCCTTTCAGTGCACTAGCTTTCAAAGTAATGTCTGATCCTTATGGGAAACTAACTTTTGTAAGAATGTATTCAGGAGTGCTTTCTAAAGGTAGTTATGTCATGAATTCAACTAAGGATGCTAAAGAGAGAATCTCAAGATTAGTTATCTTAAAAGCTGATGAAAGAGAGGAAGTTGATGAATTAAGAGCAGGAGATTTAGGTGCCGTTTTAGGCTTGAAAAATACAACAACAGGCGATACCTTATGTAATACCGATGACCCAATAGTTCTAGAAACTTTATTTATTCCTGAACCTGTTATCTCAGTAGCTGTAGAACCAAAAACTAAAGGAGATATGGAGAAACTTTCTAAGGCTTTACAAGCCTTGTCTGAAGAAGATCCAACCTTTAGGGTAAGTACAGATCAAGAGACAAATCAGACTGTTATAGCTGGCATGGGTGAACTACATCTAGAAATACTTGTAGACAGAATGTTAAGAGAGTTTAAAGTAGAGGCAAATATTGGCGCACCTCAGGTTTCTTACAGAGAAACAATTAGATCAAGCTCCAAGGGTGAAGGTAAATACGCAAGACAAACAGGTGGTAAAGGACAATATGGTCACGTAGTTATTGAAATGGAACCTGCCGAAGTTGGTAAAGGTTTTGAGTTTGTTAATAAAATTGTGGGTGGAACAGTGCCAAAAGAATATATTGGACCAGCCTCTAATGGAATGAAAGAAACCTGTGAATCAGGGGTTCTTGCCGGTTATCCGCTGATTGATGTAAAAGTAACACTAGTCGATGGTTCGTTCCACGATGTAGACTCATCTGAAATGGCCTTCAAAATTGCAGGTTCAATGGCTTTTAAAGATGGGGTTAAAAAATGCAATCCTGTCCTATTAGAGCCTATGATGAAAGTCGAGGTCGAAAGTCCTGATGATTTTCTTGGATCTGTAATTGGTGATCTCTCTTCAAGGAGAGGTCAAGTCGAAGGACAATCCGTCGACGATGGATTGTCTAAAGTACAGGCCAAAGTGCCTCTAGCCGAAATGTTCGGTTATGCAACTCAACTCCGATCAATGACTCAAGGTCGGGGTATATTTTCAATGGAGTTCGCAAATTATGAGGAAGTTCCTCGTAATGTTGCTGAAGCTATCATTTCCAAGAATCAGGGCAACTCCTGATCTCTAAACTAAACACTCTTAACCCTCGATTCTTTAATTCAAATGGCTCGCGAGAAGTTCGAAAGGAACAAACCACATGTCAACATAGGTACAATTGGCCACGTTGATCATGGAAAAACAACCCTGACTGCTGCTATCACTAATGTTTTAGCTAAAAAAGGTCAAGCACAAGCTCAAGATTATGGAGACATTGACGGAGCTCCAGAAGAAAGAGAACGTGGTATTACAATTAATACAGCACACGTTGAATACGAAACAGAAGGCAGGCATTATGCACACGTTGACTGTCCAGGTCATGCTGATTATGTCAAAAACATGATTACTGGTGCTGCTCAAATGGATGGTGCGATTTTAGTTTGTGCCGCCACAGACGGTCCTATGGCTCAAACAAAAGAGCATATTCTTTTAGCAAAACAAGTTGGAGTTCCTGCATTGGTTGTTGCATTGAATAAATGCGACATGGTAGATGATGAAGAAATTATTGAACTTGTTGAAATGGAAATCAGAGAACTTCTTGATAGTTATGATTTCCCAGGGGATGATATACCCATCGTTCAAGTTTCGGGTCTAAAAGCTTTAGAAGGAGATTCTACTTGGGAATCTAAAATTGAAGAATTAATGACGGCTGTTGACGCTAGTATTCCCGAACCGGAAAGAGAAATTGACAAGCCATTTTTAATGGCAATTGAAGATGTGTTTTCCATTACAGGTAGAGGAACAGTTGCAACAGGAAGAATAGAAAGAGGAAAAGTCAAAGTTGGAGAAGAAGTTGAAATCGTTGGGATAAGAGATACAAGATTAACTACTGTTACTGGTGTTGAAATGTTCCGTAAACTTCTTGATGAAGGTATGGCGGGAGATAATGTTGGACTACTTTTACGTGGTGTTCAAAAAGAAGATATTGAGAGAGGTATGGTTCTTGTTAAGAAAGGTTCTATTACACCTCATACAAAATTTGAAGGTGAAGTTTATGTTCTTAAGAAAGAGGAAGGTGGAAGACATACTCCTTTCTTTGCTGGTTATAGACCACAATTTTATATAAGAACAACAGATGTAACTGGACAAATCACTGCATTCACTTCTGATGATGGAGCCAATGTAGAAATGGTAATGCCAGGTGACAGGATAAAAATGACTGGTGAATTAATTTGTCCAGTTGCTATAGAACAAGGTATGCGCTTTGCTATTCGCGAAGGTGGACGTACTATCGGAGCTGGTGTTGTTTCTAAAATTATTGATTAATTCAATTTAATTTTTGAAGTTAACCTCTGATAATCTAAAATATATAAATAATGAGTTATGGGTTATTGATTATCAATAACCCCTTTACAAAGAGATTAATTTAAACTTATGACAGCTTCACTTACTCAACAAAAAATACGCATTAGATTGAAAGCCTTTGATAGAAGAATGCTTGATTTGTCTTGTGACAAAATAATTCAAACGGCGGATACAACCGCTGCTTCAGCTATTGGACCTATCCCATTACCAACTAAGAGAAAAATTTATTGCGTTTTAAGATCACCTCATGTAGATAAGGATTCCAGAGAGCATTTTGAGACTAGAACTCATAGAAGAATAATTGATATTTATAGTCCTTCTGCTAAAACAATAGATGCTTTAATGAAATTGGATCTTCCTAGTGGTGTAGATATAGAAGTCAAATTATAAGAAATCCCGAATATAATTTTAATTCACTAAAATAAAAATAATTAAAAGAGGTTTATATGGGAGAACTTTCAGTAAGGGAATTACCATTATTCCCTCTCCCAGAAGTTGTTCTTTTCCCTCAAGAAGTATTGCCACTACATATTTTTGAGTCGAGATATAGAATAATGCTTAAATCTGTACTTGAAACAGATTCTATGTTTGGAGTAATTAAATGGGATACAAATAAAAAAAGTATGGCTAATGTTGGCTGTTGTGCTCAGATAATTAAACATCAAACGGCAGATGATGGTAGAAGTACTATAATCACATTAGGACAGCAAAGATTTCAAGTACTTGAAATTGTACGTTCTACACCATTTTGTTCAGCAATGGTAAGTTGGATCACTGATGAAAATATTGATAGTTTTCAAAGCTTAGATCTTTTAAGAGATTCAGTTACTGAAGCATTAAATGACGTAGTTAAATTAACTAGTAAATTAACTAATTCTCAGAAAGTCCTTCCTGATAAATTGCCAGATAACCCTATGGAACTCTCTTTTTGGATTGGCGCTCATTTGGGGGGGGCAGTTGCTGAAGAGCAACAAAAACTTTTAGAGGAGAGGAATACTCATACTCGTTTACAAAGAGAGTTTGAAATGTTAGATCATACTAGAAAACAATTAGCAGCAAGAACAGCTTTAAAAGAAAGCTTTCCCGATGTCAAAGAAAACTAAATGTCTATATTTTTAATATCTCCTCTTTTTCTAGTATTAACTTTATTATTTTTTTCTTTAATACTTTGGAGAATTAATACTAGAAAATACATTTCTTCGGGAACTGTCGCTTCAGCTTATGATTCATGGACTCAAGATAAATTACTAGAAAGATTATGGGGAGATCATATACATTTAGGTTTCTATCCTCCAAATAAAAATATTGATTTTAGAGAAGCTAAAGTTCAATTTGTTCATGAATTAGTTAATTGGACTGGTTTAGATAAATTGCCTAGGGGATCTAGGGTTTTAGATGTAGGTTGTGGAATAGGTGGAAGCTCTAGGATTCTCGCTAATTATTATGGATTTAATGTTACTGGGATAACTATTAGTCCAGCTCAAGTAAAAAGAGCTATAGAACTTACTCCTTATGAATGTACATGCAACTTTAAGGTTATGGATGCTATGGATTTAAGATTTGAAGAAGGGACCTTTGATGGTGTTTGGAGTGTTGAGGCAGGAGCCCATATGAATAACAAAACTAAATTTGCAGATCAAATGTTAAGAACTTTAAGACCTGGAGGATATTTTGCATTAGCTGATTGGAATTCAAGAGATCTAAAAAAGCAACCCCCATCGATTCTTGAAAAGATAATCTTAAAACAATTACTTGAACAGTGGGTACATCCTAAATTTATGAGTATCAATGACTTTAGTAGTATTCTTATCAATAACAAAAATAGTTCAGGTAAAGTTACATCTGAGAACTGGAATTCTTTTACAAATCCATCTTGGTTTGATTCTATATATGAAGGAATGAGACGACCTAATGCAATTTTATCACTTGGTCCAGGAGCCATTATAAAGTCTTTAAGAGAAATACCTACAATATTATTAATGGATTGGGCCTTTAAAAAAGGGTTAATGGAATTTGGAGTTTATAAATGTAGAGGTTGATTAATCTAAACTAATCTTTTCTGATAAATAACAGCCGAAATCGACTAAATGTTCACATAAGGGTTTAAGTTTTTTCTTCAATTTATTAAATGCATCGATATTATTCTTACTATTTATTTCAACATCAACATAGATTATATATTCTCCTAGCTCTCTCTTTGAAGGTCTAGATTCTATTTTGCTCATATTGAATCCAAATTCTGCAATAAAATTTAAAGCTTCTAGTAAAGCACCAGGATTATTTGAGAGTAATGAAAATGCAAAACTGGCAATATTGGATTTATCTAAAATGTATTCTTTACTCAACAAAACAAATCGTGTACAATTACCCGGAACATCATTAATAGGAAATGCTAATTCTTTAAGTCCTTCTATTTCAATAAGAGATTTCGATCCAATAGCGGCTCTAAATGAACTCCCTTTTACCATATTCACTGCTTCTGAAGTTGATTTGGTTGATAAAGTAATAGCTTCTGGAAGGTTCTCAGATAACCATTCTGAGCATTGAGCTAAAGCTTGTGGATGAGATAGCACCTCAGAAATCTCTGAAATCTTGCCATCACTAATTAACGCATGTTTTATTGGCAAAACAATTGCTTTATTTATATTAATATCAGGAAATTTCCAAAGCGCGTCTAAAGTCGTTGTTACTCCTCCTTCAACAGAGTTCTCAATGGGTACTATTGCTGCATCACAATTGTTGTAGGCTATTGATTTAATAACCGAATATAGCCCGTTACATGGTACAAATAAAGGTGAATTAAAATTAGCAAGCTTTGATAGAATATGAGCTGCTTTTTCAGCGTATGTCCCTTTAGGGCCTAAATATGCAACTTGTTTGCTCATGATTAATTGTAAAAAAAAGGATCAAATAAGCATTGGAGGTATATAGAAAATGCTTTTAGCTTTTGATGCTAAACAGAAACTTAAGCTTTCTGTTTCGAGGAATAAAGAATATCTTTCTAAATATCTTTTGGAGGAAGAAAGAGTTGTTGGAGCAATGCTGGACCCCAATAAATTAGTACCTGAAGGGGAAGGAATGTATAAGTATACTGTAACAAGTTTCAAGGTTTTTCAATTAGATGTTAACCCTGTTGTATCAATTGCAGTTGAGAATAATCAGGGTGTTTTAAAAATGAGTGCACTTGATAGTAAATTAGATGGTTTAGGTATGGTTGAAGATTTTAATTTAATTTTGAAAGCAAACCTAGAGGCAACTGATTTTGGATTAGAAGGTGAAGCACTTCTTGGAGTTTCAGTAAGTCAACCTCCTCTTTTGAAACTTTTGCCAAAGAAAATTTTGGAATCTACAGGTCATTCAGTCTTGAATGGAATTTTATTAGGAATAAAATCTAGAGTTCAACAACAATTAATAAAAGATTTTGTAAATTGGTGTGAATTAAATCAGATTTAACTTTTTCAAGAAACTTTTTCTATGGAGATTAGTTAGTCCATTTTCTTTAAGACTTGAAAAATGTTGTTTAGTGCCATATCCTTTATTTTTAAATATGAAATATCCAGGATATTTGCTCTCTAATCTTTCCATTAAAGAGTCGCGCGTTACTTTTGCAATTATGCTTGCAGCAGCTATTGAAATAAATTTAGAATCACCCGAAATTATATTTCTTTGATTGCCCTCCCAAAGTCTTAACGATAATGGACCGTCAATTATTAGTTCAGATGGCATATGTTTTAACTTTTTAACTGCTCTAATCATTGATAGTTCAGTTGCACATCTTATCCCATACACATCTATTTCTCTTGCTGAAGACTGCCCTAAACCGTAGTCTGATGATAATTCAATAATTTTGGGAAAAAAATCTTTTCTTTTTTTGGGAGTTAATTTTTTACTATCATTAATGCCAAACCTCTTGAGAGTTAATCCATCTTTTTCAGTCAGAACTATAGCTGCAGAAAATACAGGTCCAAAAACTGAGCCACGACCTACTTCGTCAATACCTATTTCATAATCTTTATTCAATAATTGCGGATGATCTTCTTCTTTTCCGTCTTGAATTATCAATTTCATCTGTTATTTCTATTTCTTGGTTTTCATTTTTTATTCTGGGTAATTTGTTTCCGGGATTGACTTCTTGAGTTTCATCTACTTCAACCTCTTCCCTTGAATCTGAATTTGAGGTTTTATTATTTGCTTTCTTACTTAAAACTTTATTATTTGATTCTTCATTATGCCCAGAAGTTATTTGTTTTTCTTTGTTATTTAGATCTTCTAAACGTAATACGTGATTACTACTTAGATATTCTTTTCCTAATTTAATTAATGGATTAATACCCAATTGGCTATAAACAATTTTTTCATCACTACTGAGCTCAACTGTTATTACTTTCTTTTCTCTATGGTTATTTATAATAACCTCATTATCATTTTCCCTTTTATTGGAATGATCATCTTTATTGAAAAATTTGGTATTTGTTAAATCATCCTTAACTATCTTTTCCTGATTTTCAACAACTTGAATGGGGGCTAAATCTGGAAGTTTTGTATTGTTTAATTTATTAGATTTCTTTGTAGTTTGATTCGTTTTTGAAATATTATTTTTATAATTTGGTAAATTTTCTATATGCCCTAATCCATTGCAAGCTTTACATTTATTGCCAAATAATTCATATATATTTTGACCTTGCCTTTTTCTTGTTAATTCAACTAAACCTAACTCAGTTAATTGAGCTATCTGTGGCCTTGCTGAATCATCTTTAATAGCTAAGGTAAAATGTTCAAGTAACTGAAATTGATCTCTTCTAGATTCCATATCTATAAAATCTATAACTAAAACGCCCCCGATATTTCTTAATTTCATTTGCCTAGAAATTTCTATAGCTGCTTCACAATTAGTCCATAAAACAGTTTGTCTTGAATTAGCTGATCTTGTGAAAGATCCAGAATTCACGTCAATTACTGTCAATGCTTCAGTAGGTTCAATAATTATGTATCCACCTGAAGGTAAATCCACTCTAGGCTGAAGAGCCTTTTGAATAGTTTTATTAATTTGGTATTTTTCTAAAATATGTTCATCTATTTCATTATTATGAAATACCAGATCCACGTTAGAGTCATTATTAACTAAAAAGTCTTTTGCTTTTTCTAGAGCAATTTTATTGTCAAATACAATTTTATTAGTTGATGATTTGATGCAATCTCTTAAGATTTTCAATGAAAAATCTTCATCTCTACTTATTAAATTTGGTGGTTGCGAACTCTCTGAATTTTTTAAAACTTGATCCCACTGTTGAATTAAATTTTCTAAATCTTCAATTAGTAATTCTTCTTTAATTTGTTCGGCTTCAGTTCGAAATAATAGTCCTGTGCTGGGCGGTTTAATTAAAACTCCAAGAGCTCTTAAGCGACTTCTTTCAGTCTCAGTATTTATCTTCCTAGAAATATTGACTCCTTGTCCAAATGGTTGCAATATTAAATATTTACCAGGTAATGAGATATTACCTGTCAATCTAGGCCCTTTATTTCCTGTAGGTTCTTTCATTACTTGCACGAGAACTTTTTGTTTGGGTTCAAGAAGTTCAGTAATTCCTACAACACCTTTTTTTAATCTTAATGGACCTAGATCTGATACATGTATAAAGCCGTTTTTTTCACTTTCTCCAATATCTATAAAGGCAGCATCAATTCCTGGAAGGACATTTTCAACAGTTCCTAAAAAAATATCTCCGATTTGATATTGACCTTGTGCGACGATTAATTCATCAACTTGATCATCTGTGAGTAGTGCTGCAATACGCGCCTGCTCAGCTATTACAATTTGCTGAGACATAAAATGTTTTTAAGTATGTTTTGAATTTTTGAAAATCGATAAAAAGTAAATAATTATGTATTTAATTATTTACTAACAATTTTTTGATAGCTAAGTTTATTAGATTTTTTAAAATAATTTGTAGCAGTTTAACTTGCTAAGTGTTTAAGTTTTAGACGACTTTCAAACAATTTGAAATTTATTAAATAGCTATGATTATTTCTTTAATTAAATCACAACCACTTTTATATTAACATCTAATTCCCGCTTAAGTACATTGATCCATTATTCTTGTATAGATTAAGTTTTCAAATTTATTTAAAGTGGTTAAAGTAAACGAAAATTATTTAAAACTCAAAGCAGGATATCTATTCCCTGAAATTTCAAAAAGAGTAAATAACTATACTCAAGCTAATAGAACTTCGAAAGTTATTAAGCTAGGAATAGGAGATGTAACTGAGCCGCTACCTAAAGCTTGTATTAATGCTATGGGAGAAGCATTAAATGAAATGGGAACAAATAATGGATTTAAAGGTTATGGCCCAGAGCAAGGGTATGAATGGCTTAGGGAAAAAATTTCTGTAAATGATTTTATTTCAAGAGGGTGTCAAATCTCACCGGAAGAAATATTTGTTTCTGATGGTTCAAAATGCGATAGTAGCAATATTTTAGATATTCTTGGGGATGATAATTTAATTGCTGTAACTGATCCTGTTTATCCTGTTTATGTCGATACTAATGTGATGACTGGGAGAACAGGAGAAACACTTCAAAATGGCACTTATCAAGGATTAGTATATTTAGCGATTAATGAAGAAAATAATTTTCAACCTGAAATCCCAAAAAATAAAGTTGATATTGTTTATCTTTGTTTTCCAAATAATCCAACTGGGGCAACAATTAATAAACAAGAATTGAAAAAATGGGTTGATTACGCTCTCGAAAACAAGTCTTTGATTCTTTTCGATGCAGCTTATGAAGCTTTTATTCAAGACGAAGAAATTCCTCATTCTATATATGAGATAGAGGGGGCAAAGAATTGTGCTATAGAATTTAGATCTTTCTCAAAAAATGCAGGATTTACTGGAGTTAGATGCGCTTATACAATAATACCAAAAAACCTATCAGGACAAAATTCACAAGGGGATAAAATTGATTTATGGCCTTTATGGAATAGGCGTCAATGTACTAAATTTAACGGAGTAAGCTATATCGTACAAAGAGGAGCTGAGGCGGTATATTCTTCGCAAGGTAAAAAAGAGGTTAATTCTTTAATTGACTTTTACATGAAAAATGCAGAAATTATGCAAAATAAACTAAGAAGTGCAGGTTTTAAAGTGTATGGGGGTGATAATGCCCCATATGTTTGGATAAAAGTTCCAGCTAGAATGACCTCTTGGGACTTTTTTGATTATTTACTTGAAAAAGCTGATGTTGTAGGTACACCTGGAAGTGGATTTGGATTGGCGGGTGAGGGCTATTTTCGATTATCTGCTTTTAATTCAAGAGTGAATGTTAATAATGCGATGGAACGAATAATTAATATATAATAATTAATAGATTTCTTTGTAATTAAAATCAAAAAATAATGTCAAATATAAAGTTAGAAAAAGGGGAAAATAATAACGCAGCAGTGTTGGAGAAAAAAACAACCCCGTTAAAAAATAAATCACCAAAATACAAAGTTTTACTTCACAATGACCCTGTTAATTCAATGGAGTATGTCACTAATACACTTAGAGAAGTCGTACCACAATTAAGCGAACAAGATGCTATTTCTATCATGCTTGAAGCTCATAATACTGGTGTTGGTTTAGTCATCGTATGTGATTTAGAGCCAGCTGAATTTTATTCAGAATCTTTGAAATCAAAAGGGATATCAAGTTCAATTGAAAAAGAAGATTAATTCTCCTTTTAATAAGGAGTTAATTTTAAATACTTTTAAACTTTTGCTGCAGTAAGCTTTCTTTCTGATAATTTACGAACTTTTAGAGAATCATCTAAGGATGATTTACCATAATTTCTTTCCAAAATATTAATAACTGTTTTTCCAAATTCGTCATCTTTATTATCAAAAGCTTCTAAACATACCTCTCCCAGTTTTTTACCAAGAGGACCAGGGTTCCATAAAAGTTTTCGTGCTGTCCAAGGCATCATACTCATTGGATTATAACTAGGTTTTAATATATTATTTTCTAGAGCGTACTTTTCTAAAAGAGTATGTGGTTGTAAACCTATAAAAAATATAGCTGGATCTACTAAACCTTTCCCAAAGATATTTTCTAGCTCTCTATGATAAGCAATAGTTTGTTTAATTGTATTAGGGGTTTCATCAAAAACATTAAATGAGTAATTCACTGAGACATGATTTCTAAACCCTGCCTCAACGAGCATTTTACAATTTTCAAGTACAGTTTTAAGGTTATATGCTAGTCTCATTTTTCTAACAAGTTCCTGAGATCCTGATGTAATCCCGATCTCAAAATAACTCATTCCTGTATCAACCATTAATTGAGCTAATTCACGATCAATATTATCGGCCCTAATATATGCCGCCCACTTAAGATCAGTCCAACCCTGATCTTTTATAGCTTGAAGAAGAAGTTTCGCATCTTGAATATGATTCTTTGTTGGAATAAATTGAGCATCAGTAAACCAAAAACCTCTAACACCCATCTCATAAAGTTGCTTCATTTCTTCAATAATTTCATTTACGGGATTAACTCGAACTTTTTTACCCTCTACAACTCCGTAAACGCAAAAACAACAATTATGTGGACAGCCTCTTTTGGTTTGAACTCCTACATAATAATCACCACCTTCTATGTACCAATCAAACTCAGCCCAAATAGATTTAATATATTTGTAGTTACAAGCTGTTTTAATTGTTCCGGATGGCTGTTCATGTATTAATTTATTTCTAGGTTTTTGCCCTGCAAGATAACATCTTTCTTCGATAATAGATTCACCCTTAAGAACTTTTTCGATAAGGTTCTCACCTTCTCCAACAGAAATTATTGTACCTTTGGGTAATAATTCACCTAGCTGTTCGTAGAAAACGCTTACAGCTCCTCCTCCTAAAATCACTTTTACAGATTTGTTATATTTTTGAGCTCTATTGAGACCCATCTTAACTAAGGATGTATTTCTATTTATTTCTTCATAATGTGATGATATTAACTTTAGACCTCCCCAAGCACCTCTAATTTTTTTAAAAATATTATTCGAGTAAAAAACTTCAAATGAGTTTTGCAAAGGATTGCCGCTTCTTCCGTCAACTGGCGCGTATATTTGTATGTCCCTCCAAGAATAAACGATTAGATGGGGTCTGAATTGGTCAATTTTTCTTTTTAGATATTTAGATACGTTATTTAGAGGTACTATTGCTAAATCTATGAATTGTTGTTCTATTTCAGGGAAACACTTATGAATATGATCCGCTAAATAAATAGGCCCTATTGGAAATATCGGGTTGCATGGAAGTCTAACAATGAGAACTTTTCTAAAAGATTCTCTATTGAATACTTTAGTTATATTTTTTAAAGGAAAGTTAAACTCCATAAGAAGAGATTTTAAAATGATCTCATATCAGGAATCTAACTATTTTATTACCTTTTCGGTGATTTTTTTAAATTTAATTCTGAAAAAATTTAAATTTATTTTTAGTTAGATGTCTGAAATCATATATTTCAAACAAACATTTAGAAGTTTTATACCATCTATCCATCTTGATATATTTGGTACTCCAGACCGCCTTGCGTAATATCTGACAGGGTAATTTAAGATTTTAATATTATTATTGGCAGCTTCAAAGATTATTGTAAAATCGCCAAAAGGATCTGACTTTGATTCCCAACTACCATTTTTTTTCATTAAATTAAAAAACTTCCTCGAGAAAACTTTTGTTCCACATAGCGAATCAGATATAGGCTTGTTTATTAAAATCGATAAAAATATTGCAAAACATCTATTGCCAATATAATTTGCCCATCTCATGGCATCTTTTTCCATTGGGAAAGTTGTCCTGGAGCAATTTACTAGTATATTTTCATTTTTTGTTGATTCGATTATGGCATCAATACTATCGTCAATATCTACGGTTAAGTCAGAATCAATAATTGCTAGAGTATCTCCAGTAGATATATTAAATCCTTCAACAACTGCGTTTTTCTTTCCCTTTGAAGTTTGTTTTAATAAAGATATTTTAAAGTTTTTTGAGAAGTCTTTAGTAAGATTTTCCAACATTTGAAAAGTATTATCTTTACTATTTCCCTCTACAAATATTATTTCGATTTTATTTGGTATTTTTTTAAATTTATTTAATGCTTTGATTAAAAGTTCTTTATTACCTTCTTCATTTCTTGCAGGAATAAGTATTGAAATCATATTATCATTTAAATTTTCATGATATTTGTAAAATATGATCTCTATTTCAAATGCAAGGTGCTTAATTATTGGTAACTTACGCAAAGTATTTTTTATAGACCGGGGAACTAATTGGGTTTGTATTGGAGTTAATTTTTTAGCTTTCCATCTGATAGATCTGTAATTATAGATTTCTGCTAATGATTCAACATCACATAAAGTGATTCTTGCTGTATTTGTTGTTCCCCTAAATATTCTGGAATCTAATTTAAGCCATCTTGTAATTGGTTCCCAAGTATTACCTCTTACTTTAAGGGAAATAAATTCATTATCATCTTTAAATAATTGGTGGAGTTTATTGTTTGTTAAATTCCAAGTATTTACTGATTTCATTTTTTAAAAATTTAACCATGATTAATATTAACCCATTAGATTTTTTTGATTAATTTCCAAGGAAATATAACTTCATTCTCATAAATGATTTCATAAGAGGGATCTTTCTTTTGATCCTCTTTTGGAAAGATGGACCAAGCTAGTTCTGATGTTTTTAAACTTTTGATGCTCTCAATACCTTCTCCCAAATTAGGTGTCAAAAGAGCAATCCTAATGATTTTTGATTGTGAAACATTATTTATAAAGCTGCTCTTATCAACTTTAATTATTCGACTATTGATTGTTTTCAAAGAAGAGATATTTTCCATAGTTTCTCTTAATTGTCTTGAGCGATCTGTAAAAAGACCTGATTGCAAAAAACAGGAGGCCATTAAATAGGGTCCAATAATTAATATAGATATCAATGTTGTGGAGCTTTGAGTATTCTTGATCAAATTCCAAGCTAATGCAAATAATACTAATCCACCGATTAAGAATGTATTTTCTCTAATATTAAAATTCATGTTAGCTTTGAAGACGAAAAAATAGATAAAGATTACTGAGACTACAAATAATGGAATTATTCTTGAAGTTATAAAAATAAAGATAAATTTAAATCTTTTTTCTTCTATTAAATACTTGATGCCTATAAATGCATTTAAAGATATTATTGAAGAGATTTGTAAAGGATAGTAAGGCGTTTTTGTAGAAAAACTACTTATTAAGATTACTAAAATTAAAGGAAAAAAAAATAAAATAAAACCTTGAGAATTTTTACTCTTTAAACCATGAACTAACCCAATAATAGAAAATATGCTCCATGGGAGGAAAGTTACTGGGATGTTCCATAAATAGTAGTAAAAAGGATTTGTAAAAGTATTTTCTTTAGATAAATTATTAAATTTATCTAAAAGGTGAAAAACAATATTTTTATCAAGAAATGTATTTATAGATGTTGTCCATAAGATAAATGGAGTAAAACCAATTATTAATCCAAGCCAAAAATATTTTGAATTAAAAATATATTTTTTTTTAATCAGATATGGTAGAAGGGATATAAGAGGTATCGCTACGAGAAAAGTCTTCATCATAAAAGCTAAACCTATCCAAAGCCCAAAAAGAGATATGTAAACTAATTCTTTTTTACTATTTGTTTTTACAATGGAAAATATTCCAACTGTTACTAAACAACTATATATTAAATCTTGAGTAGCTAAGTGAGAATAATCAAACCACAAAAAAGTTGTTGCAAGAATTAGTGGTGAGGCTATTGCAAACTTTTTACCTATTAATTCTTCATGTAATTTATAGGTTAGGATCAACATCACTATTGATGAAATAGTTGTTGGTAAATATGCTGCAAATAAATTTTCCCCAAATATTTCTTGTGATTTGGCAATTAGAAATTGTATACCTATTGTTCTATCTAAATGAAAATCCCCCCACCATAATGGAATTGTCCAATTTCCTTTTTCCAATATCCATCTAGCCTGTAATGCATAGAATCCTTCATCATAAGCTAAGTAACTTCTTTCACCAAAATAGAAAATTAATGGAAAAAATATAAGTAATTTTAAAACCAATTTGAAATTAATTTTCCACATATAAAAATTTGTTTTTTAGATAAATGCTAATAAGTTGAATTGAACAAATGATCTATTGTTTACGAAAAGTTGCTGTTCCGCTGAGCTATGTCGGCGATATTAAATTTAAGTTTTTTCATATAGACTTAATTTTATATTTTAAAGAAATAATGTCAAAAATTGACCCTGAATTAAAAAAAAAATTACTGAAGGAGTCACAGGCTCCATTCAAAGGCTTAAGAAGAATATTATGGATAGCCTTCTCTGGTTCTGCTTTCTTAGGCCTTCTAATAATGCTTTCTAAAATTGCTGGTGGAAATGAAATACAGCAAAACAATTTTTTAATACAACTAGGAGCTTGTCTATTATTTCCTATCTTATTTTTCCTCGATAGAAATAAGGAAGATTAAGTTTTTATTTATTTAGAGTCCTTTTTTTTGTGACAAATTTAAATGCCTCAATGATATCTCCTTCACTCCACGTTGAGAATTTATCACATCCAACTCCACATTCAAAACCAGTATTAACTTCTTTCACATCATCCTTAGATCTTTTTAGAGAATCTAAATTACCTTCAAATATTACTTTATCGGATCTAAGTACTCTTAAAGAACAATTTCTTTGAAGCTTACCACTTTGTATATAGCATCCAGCAATTGCTCCTTTCCCGACCGCAAATGTCGCCCTTACTTCAGCTTGGCCTAAAGATTCCTCAACCAAATCAGGTTCAAGTAATCCTTCCATAGCGGATTGAATATCTTCTAGAAGTTTATAAATAACTTCATACTCTCTTATATCAACATCATTTGCGTCGGCCGCTCTTTTGGCTCCGGAGGCTAATGATGTGTTGAAGCCTATTATTACTGAGCCAGAGGCAGCAGCGAGATCTATGTCAGTCTCAGTTATTTCTCCAGGTGCGGAGAGTAGTACTCTAACTTGAACCTCATTCTTTGGTAATTGCTCTAATGAACCTAATATAGCTTCTACACTACCTTGGACATCTGCCTTAAGAATTAGATTTAATTCTTTAAGTTCTCCATCATTTGCTTGAGTAGATAAAGATGATAAGCTCACTCTTCTAGATGCCATTTGTTGGGCTAATTTTGTTGCTCTTGCGTCTGTAGCTCTATCTCCCACAATCGCTCTAGCAGATTTCTCATCAGGATAAACTTCAAATTCATCACCTGCTGTCGGAACTTCGCTGAATCCAAGCGCTTCCACTGGACATGAAGGCCCCGCCTCCTTAATTCTATTACCATGTTCATCGACCATGGCTCTAATTTTTCCAAGGACTGAACCTGCTGCTAAAACATCTCCAGCTTTTAATGTTCCATTTTGTACTAATAAAGTTGCTACAGGACCTTTGGCTTTATCTAGATGGGCTTCAATAACTGTACCTTTAGCTAATCTTTCTGGGTTCGCTTGAAGATCTTCAACTTCAGAAACCAAAAGGATCATCTCGAGTAATTTATCAATATTTTGTTTTTTGATTGCACTGACTGGGACCATAACTACGTCCCCACCCCAATCTTCGGCAATCAGATCTTTCTCTGATAATTCCTGCTTGACTCTATCTGGAGAAGCACCTTCTTTATCAATTTTATTGATAGCTACCACTATTGGTACTTTTGCTGCTCTTGCATGACTAATAGCTTCAAGTGTTTGAGGCCTGCAACCATCATCAGCCGCTACTACAAGTACAGCTACGTCAGTAACTTTTGTACCTCTTGCACGCATGGCTGTAAATGCTTCATGACCTGGAGTATCAAGAAAAGTTAGCTTTTTCTTTTTTGATTCGTGCTCAAATTCAACTTGATAAGCCCCGATATGTTGAGTTATGCCACCTGCTTCTCCAGAAGCTACTCTAGATTCTCTTATTGAATCTAAAAGACTTGTTTTACCATGGTCAACATGCCCCATTACTGTAATGACTGGAGGTCTTTTGATAAGACTTTCAATATCATCGGTTTCAATCATGTCTACTGTTTTCTTTGCAGCCTCTTCAACATCATCCTGTAGAACCGGTACTCCAAATTCCTCAGCCACTGTTTCAATGGTTGCCAAGTCAAGTGATTGAGTAACTGTAGCTGTAATCCCTTTAAAGAAAAGAGATTGGATTATTTCAGAACTTTCAAGACTAAGCTTATCGGCTAATTCTTGCACTGTTAAATTATCTTCAGGTATTATTATCATTTCAGGTCTTACTTGCTTTGCATCTTTCGCTGCTCTTAGTTCCATAGCTCTTCTCTTTTGTCTTTGCCTAGTAGTCTCTTTTTTCTTTTTCTTAAATTGTCTTGAGGGTTTTTGTGATTTAATCTCTTCAGACTTTTCTTTTTTTGGACGAGCCAAACTAGCTGATAGTATTGAAACCTTCTCTCCTGAGTACCCGCTGGTCTCAGAGGTTAATGAATCATCATTTTCGCCAATGATATGGACTTTTTGTCTTTGTTTCTGTGGGTTTTTATTTCTTAATGCTTCTAGCTTTGCACTATCGTCCCAATCTGTCCTGCCAGGCTTTTTAGAGTTGCTTGTGAATGATCTATGAGGTGGTTTCTTGGCCGTAGGAGATGCATTTAAACGACTATTAGGTGCTTTTGCCTTTTGATTGATACCCTCGAGTTTTTGTTTGTTTAAATTAGAGGTATTGGGTTTTTCTTTATTTGATGCATTAGTTTTCTGTAGCTGCATCAGTTCATTAGGTGCTACTGGCTTTCTTATTACCGAAGGATTTTGATTACTAAATTTCGAACCTGACCTGTTGAAATCTCCTTGTCTATTTGGAACCCCCTGTCTATTCTGCCCCCCTGGTCTATTTGGAACCCCCTGTCTATTAGGGGCTCCTGGTCTATTTGGAGCTCCTGGTCTATTAGGGACTCCTGGTCTAACAGGGGCACCTGGTCTATAGGACCCGCCTTGCCTATTCTGCCCTCCTGGTCTATTTGAAGTACCCTCTCTATAAGAACTGCCTGACCTGTTTGGGATGTTTTGACGGCTTGGTCTATTGGAATTTGCTTGTCTGTTAGGTATTCCAGGCCTATTTGCAGAAATTTGTGTATTTGATGATGGTTGCCTACTGTTAGAGTTTGGTCTGTTTGAATTAATTTTTGGATCTTCCCTCCTAATCGGTGCACCTACTAGTTCAGGTGTATTCTTTATATGATTACTTTTTAAATTCTTTTTAGGAAAATTATTATTGTCAAATTTATTTGATGAAGCCCTTTGATTTAAAGAGTTATTTATTTTGTTTTCGTTTATATTTCTATTAGAATTTGCCAAATTTTTTGGTTTTTCAATTAATTGAATAGGCGGTCTTGCAGTGGTTTTTGTTGGAGATACTGAAGAATTTTTTAAAGGCTTTTTGTCTTGTACAACCCTGGGATCTTTTTTATCTTTTAGATTGGGATCTGTTTTTATTGAATTATTAGTTTTATTTTGAGTTTTTGAAAGAGCTTGAGATTTGAGGTTAGAGAGAATAGTAGGAGGATTTGGATTTTTAAGTTTATTTAGATTTTTTTTATTCGAGTTTTCTTGTATGTTAATGGGCTTAATTAAAAGGGGTTTTTTATTTAAACCTTCTTTTGTAAACTTTTCTTGATGTAAGGTGTTAGAAGAATTTTTATTAATTTTATTTTCATTATCATTATTTTTCGGGTTTTCAGTTTTTGCTTTAAATGAAGATTTATTTACAGAAAGAATTTTTTTACTTGGATTTTTGTTGTTTATAAGATTTTTTATTTTTTTCGCATCTTCCAAACTTATTGAACTGCTATGACTCTTAACTGATATTGAAAGTTTTTGAGCAGCATCCAATATATCTTTATTTTCCAGTTTTAAATCTCTGGAAAGTTCATAAACTCTGATTTTATCGCTGATAGTCATTTAATCTGAATGTTACTCTTTTTTAGAAGTTTAAGAGAATTTAATTTTAATTATATGCCCTTTTGGGATAGTTATTTATAGTTTTCTATTTCCCTTTCAAAAATATCAAAAAAATCAGGATTTAAAATGCCCTTTAAAGCTTTTTGAAGCTTTTTTTTAAGTTTAGAATCTGTGTAACACTTTTTTGATTTGCAAATGTAAGCAGAACGCCCCATCCCTTGGTTAAGCATTATCCCTAACTTATGATCTTTAGTAATCTTCAAAAGATTATTTCTATCAAAAGTTGTCCTGCAAGAAATGCACTTACGCATTACAGGAGATTTCCGTATCACCGTGTATTCTCCTCTTTAGACAATATTTCGTCTTGTTTCAGGTTTTCTGTTTGGTCGTTTTCTGAAATAGTGTCTTCGTCGTATTGTTCATCTCCATATTCTTCATCATCTTCAGGTAAAGGGTAAAGCTCCCTTAGTCTTGCATCTTCTGCAGCTCTTTCTGCTTGCTCAGCCTCCAATCTCTGTTCAGCCTCTCTTTGAAGATTTTCTTCTTCCTCCCTTTGAACAATTAATTTTGCTACTTCAGCGTCTTCTGCCTCTTGATCATATTCATGGGAGTTTTTAACGTCTATCTTCCAGCCTGTTAACCTAGCAGCAAGACGAACATTTTGACCTTCCCTTCCTATGGCAAGACTTAATTGATCCGGAGGAACTAAAACATGAGCATGTTGTCCTTCTGGATCAACAAGTCTGACAAGGTCAACTTTAGCTGGACTCAAAGAATTTAGTATGTACTGAATAGGGTCAGATGACCACTTTATAACATCTATTTTTTCTCCCCTTAATTCATTAACTACTTGTTGAATTCTTGCTCCTCTTGCTCCAATGCAAGCACCGACTGGATCTACTTCTCTTTCAATACTATCTACGGCGACTTTAGTCCTTGGGCCAACAGCTCTTGAAGGAGGATTTGCTTCTCTTGAAACAGCAACAATTTTTACAGTGCCTTCTTGAATTTCTGGGACTTCATTTTCGAATAAATAAACCACTAAACCAGCATTAGCTCTACTCACAAAAAGTTGAGGACCCTTTCTAGCTATTTCACTAACTTCTTTTAGAAAAACTTTGAATGTAGCATTAGCTCTATAATTGTCATTTGGTAATTGATCCCTTTTTGGAAGTTCTGCTTCTACTTCAGGTCTACCGATTCCTGAGCTAACTCCCATAATTACTGACTGCCTCTCAAATCTTATAACTCTTGCAGTTAAAACAGGATCTTCCAAATCTGCGAATTCTTCCTGAATCATTTTCCTTTGTTGGTCTCTCAACTTTTGAGCCAATACTTGCTTCGTAGTTGAGGCAGCCATTCTACCAAAATCCTCTTTTTCGGGGGTGACATCTAAAACGACGGTATCACCTATTTGGGCATCATCAGCAACTTGTTTAACTTCTTGAAGAGATATTTGATGATCTTCGCTTTCAACCTCTTCAACGATAATTTTACTCGATAAAATTCGATAACCTTCTTCTTCTAGATCGAAACCTACATCAAAATTACTAAAATATTCTTCATCAAATGGATCTTCTTTCAAACCAATGTAAAAGGTTTTTCGGTATTTTTCGTAACCTTTAAGTAAGGCTTCACGTAAAGCTGATTCCACAACGTGAGGAGGTAATTTTTTTTCCTCACTTATGTCTTCAATAAGATTGTTTAAACCTGGGAGAATTACTAATGCCATCTATGATGGGTAAAATGAATAATAGTTGAAAATAAATTAGTCTTTTAGACTGCAAAGACTAACCTTTAATACTTCACTAAAGGGGATTTTTTTAATCTTACCTTTAATGTTAATGGCTAAATAATCTTTAGACTTTTCATAAAGTAAACCGTTCAAAAATTTTATATGAGAATTTTTTTGGTTTAACTCAACATTAACTGGGAAACCTTTAAAAGTTTTGAAGTCTCTTTCTGAGGTTAATTCATCACTGACACCTTGACTACTAATTTCTAAAACATATGAACATTTTAAAAGATTTGAATCTTCAATTACAGTATTTGCAGGGTTATTGAATCTTGAACAGTCATCTAAAGTAATATAGTCATCGTTAGGTTTGCAAATAATAATTTTTACAATAAGGGGAGTTTGATTTGTCAGTAAATCTAAACTATATATTTTTAGATTAAATTTTTTAGCGACCCCTTGAAGAAGACTTTCTAAGTTGTTTTTACATTCCTTATCCAATTTAATTAAGATTATTATTTATTACTTATTGATTATTTCATATACTAAAAAGTTTTTTTGAAAATAATCAATTAAGTGTATTTTATGGATGTAAACAAAAAAACAACACTAGGAAATTTATTCAATTAAATTCTAGATAATATCTAGGATACTTAAAAGGAAATGAGATTTCTAAAATCTAAATTTACTTATTTATTTAAAATAAGTTTTATAATCTCTATTTTTATCGTATATTTTTATCCTTTTTATGAAGTTTTAGCTTTAGATTCTATTGATGCGCATAATTTTGTTTCGGATGCGGTTAGAAAGGTAGGCCCTGCAGTTGTTAGAATTGATACTGAAAGATTAGTAGAAAGACAACAATTTGATCCAACTTTATTAGATCCACTATTGAGAGATTTACTTGGAGAACCCGGAATGGCTCCAGATCGAGAGAGAGGTCAAGGTTCAGGTGTAATTATTGATAAAGATGGTTTAGTTCTAACAAATGCTCATGTAGTAGAAAGAGTTGATAATGTATCAGTTACGTTGGCTGATGGTACTAATCGTGATGGGCAAGTTTTGGGAACGGATTCAATTACTGATTTAGCTTTAGTCAAAATTGACAATCAACAAGATTCTAGTTATGCACCTTTAGGAGATTCAGAAGAACTTGAAGTTGGAGATTGGGCAATAGCTCTTGGGACTCCGTATGGCCTAGAAAAAACAGTGACTCTTGGAATAGTTAGCAGTCTTCATAGAGATATTAATGCTCTCGGCTTTTCTGATAAGAGGCTTGATCTTATTCAAACAGATGCTGCAATTAACCCTGGAAATTCTGGTGGCCCACTTATTAATTCCAATGGTCAAGTAATTGGTATCAATACTCTAGTACGCAGTGGACCTGGAGCTGGTCTTGGTTTCGCAATACCTATAAATTTGGCTAAAAATGTTTCTGACCAGTTACTAGAAAATGGAGAAGTTATCCATCCTTATTTAGGCGTACAATTGATTTCCTTGAATCCTAAAATAGCTAAGGAACATAATGAAGACCCTAATGCACTTGTTCAACTGCCAGAGAGGTCAGGGGCTTTAATTCAATCTGTAATTCCAAATAGTCCTGCAGAAAAAGCGGGATTAAAAAGAGGTGATTTAGTAATTGCGGCTGAAAATATCCTAATAGACGAGCCTAAAACTCTTTTAGATGAAGTAGAAAAAGCTCAAATTGGAAAAATATTTCTTTTAAACGTTTTAAGAGATAATAAAGAAATTAAAATTAATATTAAACCTGAAGCTCTTCCAGGTTTGACATAAATCATCTGTTGAAATTTAATAATCTATAAACTTTAGGTCAAAACATTTTGGATTTACAGACTCAGATGAAACAAATAGTTGCTGACGCAGCTGTTAATGAAGTAGAAGATGGAATGATCTTGGGTTTAGGATCTGGATCAACAGCAGCACTTATGATAAAAAGTCTTGCTGAACAAATTAGATCAGGCAAATTAAAAAATATTAAAGGAGTTCCAACTTCCTTTCAATCAGAAGTTCTTGCATTAGAACTCAATATCCCTTTAATTGATTTGGCTTCAGTTCCTCAAATTGATTTAGCTATTGATGGAGCAGATGAAGTAGATCCTGACTTTCAACTAATCAAGGGTGGTGGAGCTTGCCATGTCCGAGAAAAATTGGTTGCATCCAAAGCAAATAAATTATTAATTGTTATTGATGAATCAAAGCTAGTACAAAATTTAAACCAAGTTTTCCCTCTACCTGTGGAGGTGATGCCTTCTGCCTGGAAGCAGGTGAAAGATATAATTGCAGAAATGAGTGGAGTTTCTAATTTAAGGATGGCAACAAAAAAAGCAGGCCCAGTTGTCACAGATCAAGGTAATTTGATTTTGGATGTTTTATTTGATGCGGGCATAAAAGATCCCAAAAATTTAGAAATGCATATTAATAATATTCCTGGAGTCTTAGAAAATGGATTATTTGTTGATTTAGCAGATAAGGTTTTGGTGGGTAGAATTGAGGATAACGTACCTGTATTATTTTCACCTTCTAAGGGAAGTTAATCTTCGAATCTAATTTTTACTGAATTTGCATGACTATGTAAACCCTCACTATTTGCCAAATTTATAATGTCTAAGCTGTTAATTTTTAAACTTTTTTCATTAAATTCAATTATTGAAGAATTCTTCATGAAAGTTTCAACTCCTAATGAACCACTAAACCTCGCATTACCGCATGTGGGTAAAGTGTGGTTTGGCCCAGCCAAATAATCACCAACAGCCTCCGGTGTCCATTTTCCTAAAAATATCGCACCTGCATTCTCAATAGACTCAAGCGTGGTTTTTGGATCAATAGTAATTATTTCTAGATGTTCTGGGGCAAACTCATTGCTTAGTTCAACGCATGTTTCTAAATTTTCACAAATAGCAATTAATCCCCAATTCTTAATTGATTGAATACAAATTTCTTTTCTGGGGTGATGCTCTATTTTCTGAGAGACTTCATCAAAAACTTCTTGAGCTTGATTTTTTGATGTGGTCAAAAGTATTGAGGAAGCTAATGGGTCATGCTCGGCCTGGGCTAATAAATCTGATGCTATTTGAGAACTTTTGGCTGTTCTATCTGCGATGATTAAAATTTCACTTGGACCGGCTAACGAATCAATTCCAGTAAATCCGTAAATTAACTTTTTAGCCGTGGTTACATAGATATTTCCAGGTCCCGAAATCACATCAACTTTATTTATTTGCTTTGTGCCAAATGCTAAGGCTCCAATTGCCTGTGCTCCTCCAATTCTAAAAACTTTATCAACACCTGATAAGTAAGCAGCAGCTAAAACAGTTTTATTTATTTCCCCTTTTGTGTCCCCAGGAGATACCATTGAAATTTCCTTAACTCCAGCTACTTTTGCAGGTATCGCATTCATTAAAACTGTACTTGGATATGCCGCTCTACCCCCTGGAATATATAAACCAACATTTTTTACAGGCATCCATCTTCTTTGGACGGAGTCACCATGTTCTCCTTTAATAGTAAATGATTCAGGGATTTCTTTTTCATGGAATTTTTTTATTCTTTGATAGGCAATCTCTAATGATTTTTTTAATTGTTGATCAGTCTCTTCCCAGGCTGTTTTTAAATCCCTACTACTTATTTGCATAGGTTTAGGATTGAATCCATCAAATTTTTTTGTATATTTTTCTACAGCTATATCTCCATGAACTTTCACCTCTTGAAGAATATCTTCAACAATTGAATTTATTTTTTTATTGTCGCCAGAGGTAGTTCTTTGAGAAATTCTCCTTAACTCTTGGAGAGCTTTTTGTTTACTATTTATAATCTTCATATTCTTAATACTTAATTTAAATTAAATAATTACGTAACTTACTGATCCAAATAAATTATATATTATTGATTAGTAGACTATCTCTTTGATATAATAAAAATCTATATTTTCAATTACTTTCTGTGGCAAATAACAAATCAGCAAAAAAAAGAATTCAAATTGCTGAAAGAAATCGTTTAGTTAATAAATCATATAAATCAACAGTAAGAACGCTAACAAAAAAAACCTTAGCTAACTGTGAGAAATATAAGCAAGAACCTAATTCAGAAAACAAAGATCAAGTTATAGTTAGTGTAAATGAAACATTCAGTCTTATTGATAAGGCAGTCAAGAAGCATGTTCTCCATAAGAATAATGGTGCAAACAAAAAATCAAACATTAACAAAATAGTTAAAGATTTTCTTACAAGTAAGTAAGTAAGAATGAGCAATATTGAACTCATTGATTCTCATTGTCATTTAATATTTGAAAACTTTGAGGAGGATCTTGAAGAAGTTGCATCAAGGTGGCGTTCAATAGGAGTAAAAAAATTACTCCATGCTTGTTGTGAATTATCAGAAATTCCTAAATTACAAAAAATATCTCGAAGATTTGATGAATTGTATTATTCAGTTGGTTTACATCCTCTAGAAGCTAAAAAATGGGAATGTAATTCTAAATCTATATTAAAAAATGCAGCCCAAGGTGATTCAAGAGTTGTTGCTATTGGTGAATTAGGATTAGATTATTTTAAAAGTGATAATAAAAATAAACAGATAGATGCTCTTCTTCCACAAATGCATTTAGCCTATGAACTTGAATTGCCTGTAATTATCCACTGTAGAGAAGCTGCAAGTGAGATGATAAAAATATGCAAAGATCTATCAAATCGAGGTAAATGTCCTAAAGGAGTTTTACATTGTTGGAGTGGAACTCCAAATGAGATGAAGCAATTTCTAGATCTTGGATTCTATATAAGTTTTAGCGGAATAGTTACATTCCCAAAAGCATATGAAATTCATGAATGCGCAAGAATTGTTCCTAGTGATAGATATTTAATAGAAACAGATGCTCCCTTTTTAGCTCCTGTTCCATATAGAGGGAAAAGAAATGAGCCATCTTTTGTTGAAAGTGTGGCTAAATCAATAGCTAGTTTTAGATCTTTAGAATTGAAAAATATTGCATATGAGTCATCTAGGAATGCTGAAGATTTGTTTAAATTTGACTTGATAAACTAACACATAACCTGTTAGTATTAAAAATTACTGGAAATTTTTTCTTAATTATTAGTAACCAGCTTGTTAGAGTTAGGTTTTTACCTTTATCTTTAATCATTTCAGCTATTTGTTAATTAAGATATTTGTTGGATTCAAGACTAAAATCTTGATTTCAATTCTACAATCTCAATTATTCTTCTAAAAATTAAGTGAAATTTGTAGTAAATAGTAAATATTACAGAATAGCGGGTTTTCTTGGATGAGCAGTAGCGCTTTACAGATAGCTAAAACAGCAACTTATTTACCAGATTTAGTTGAGGTACAAAGGGCTAGCTTTAAATGGTTTCTTGAGAAAGGTTTAATTGAAGAATTAAAAAGCTTTTCTCCAATTACTGATTACACAGGTAAATTAGAATTACATTTTATTGGTGAAGAATATAGGTTAAAAAGACCCAGGCACGACGTCGAAGAAGCTAAGAGAAGAGATGCAACTTTTGCCTCGCAAATGTATGTGACTTGTCGATTAATAAATAAAGAAACAGGTGAAATCAAAGAACAAGAAGTTTTCATAGGCGAGTTGCCTTTAATGACAGAAAGAGGAACCTTTATAATTAATGGAGCTGAAAGAGTAATAGTCAATCAGATAGTACGTAGTCCAGGAGTTTATTTCAAAGATGAAATGGATAAAAATGGTAGGAGGACCTATAACGCTAGCGTTATACCAAATCGAGGCGCTTGGCTAAAATTTGAAACAGATAAAAATAATTTACTTTATGTAAGAGTCGATAAAACAAGGAAAATTAATGCACATGTACTAATGAGAGCTATGGGTCTCTCGGATAATGATGTGATTGATAAATTAAGACATCCTGAGTTTTATAAACAATCAATTGATGCTGCTAATGATGAAGGAATAAATTCAGAAGATCAAGCTTTATTGGAACTTTATAAAAAATTACGTCCAGGTGAACCTCCTTCTGTTTCTGGTGGCCAACAACTTTTAATTAGTAGATTTTTCGATCCTAAAAGATATGATTTAGGGAGAGTAGGTAGATATAAAATTAATAAAAAGTTAAGACTAACTGTTCCAGACAATGTCAGAACTCTTACTCATGAGGATGTTCTTTCTACGATTGATTATCTTATAAATCTGGAACTTGATATTGGTGGAGCTAGTTTAGATGATATTGATCATTTAGGTAATCGAAGAGTTAGATCTGTTGGAGAACTTCTTCAAAACCAAGTTAGAGTTGGTCTTAATCGACTAGAAAGAATTATTAAAGAAAGGATGACTGTTGGTGAGACAGATTCTCTTACTCCTGCTCAGCTAGTAAATCCCAAGCCTTTGGTAGCCGCTATAAAAGAATTTTTTGGATCCAGTCAATTAAGCCAATTTATGGATCAAACAAATCCATTAGCTGAGCTAACACATAAAAGAAGAATTTCAGCATTAGGACCAGGCGGGCTAACTCGAGAAAGAGCAGGTTTTGCGGTTAGAGATATTCATCCTTCTCACTATGGGAGATTATGTCCTATCGAAACTCCTGAAGGACCAAACGCGGGACTCATAAATTCACTTGCAACGCATGCAAGGGTTAATGAATATGGTTTTATTGAAACTCCTTTTTGGCAAGTAGAAAAAGGTAGGGTCATTAAGGAAGGTAATCCTGTTTATTTATCAGCTGACTTAGAGGATGAATGTAGGGTTGCCCCTGGTGATGTGGCGACAGATAAAAAAGGTAATATTCTCGCAAGTTTAATTCCAGTAAGATATAGACAAGATTTTGAGAAGGTTCCACCTCATCAAGTTGATTATGTTCAGCTTTCTCCTGTTCAAGTTATTTCAGTCGCGACTTCTCTTATCCCCTTCTTGGAACATGATGATGCTAATAGAGCTTTAATGGGCTCTAATATGCAGCGTCAAGCAGTTCCATTATTAAGGCCTGAAAGACCTCTAGTCGGAACTGGGTTAGAATCCCAAGTCGCCAGAGACTCTGGAATGGTTCCAATCACAAAAGTCAATGGAATAGTTTCTTATGTTGATGCTAATGAAATAGTTGTAAAAGATGTAGATGGTAATGAACATATTCATTACCTTCAAAAATACCAGAGATCTAATCAAGATACCTGTTTAAACCAAAGACCAATAGTGAAGAATGGAGATCAAGTTATTTCTGGCCAAGTTCTTGCGGATGGCTCAGCTTGTGAAGGTGGCGAAATAGCTTTAGGACAGAATGTTTTAATTGCGTACATGCCTTGGGAGGGCTACAACTATGAAGATGCAATATTAGTAAGTGAAAGGATGGTTACTGATGATCTTTATACTTCAGTACATATTGAGAAATATGAAATAGAAGCTAGACAAACTAAATTAGGTCCTGAGGAAATTACCCGAGAAATCCCAAATATTTCAGAAGAAAGTTTGAACAATCTTGATGAAATGGGAATAATAAGAACAGGTGCCTTTGTAGAAAGTGGGGATATTCTCGTAGGAAAAGTTACCCCCAAGGGAGAATCTGATCAGCCACCTGAAGAAAAGCTTTTAAGAGCTATATTTGGTGAAAAAGCAAGAGATGTGAGAGATAATTCTCTTAGAGTTCCTAAAACAGAAAAAGGAAGAGTTTTAGATGTGCGTATCTATACTAGAGAGCAAGGTGATGAGCTACCTCCCGGTGCAAATATGGTTGTAAGGGTCTATGTCGCCCAAAGGAGAAAAATACAGGTAGGAGATAAGATGGCTGGGAGGCATGGTAATAAAGGCATAATAAGTAGAATCTTACCTAGAGAGGATATGCCTTATTTACCGGATGGTACTCCAGTTGATATTGTCTTAAATCCTCTTGGTGTTCCAAGTAGAATGAATGTAGGACAGGTTTTTGAATTGTTGATGGGCTGGGCAGCATCAAACTTAAATTGCAGAGTTAAAGTTGTCCCTTTTGATGAAATGTATGGCGCTGAAAAATCACATCAAACTGTACAAGCATTCTTAAAAGAAGCTTCAAAACAAGACGGTAAGGATTGGGTTTATAATCCACAAGATCCTGGAAAGTTGTTACTCAAAGATGGTAGAACTGGCGAACCTTTTGATCAACCTGTAGCTGTTGGATATTCTCATTTCCTAAAGCTTGTTCACTTAGTAGATGATAAAATCCATGCTAGATCAACAGGCCCATACTCCTTAGTTACTCAGCAGCCCTTAGGTGGTAAAGCTCAACAAGGTGGACAGAGACTTGGAGAGATGGAAGTTTGGGCTTTAGAAGCATATGGAGCAGCCTATACTTTGCAAGAACTGTTAACTGTTAAATCAGATGATATGCAAGGAAGAAATGAAGCATTAAATGCAATAGTTAAAGGAAAACCTATACCTAGACCGGGAACTCCGGAATCATTTAAAGTCCTAATGAGAGAATTGCAATCTTTAGGTCTAGATATCGGAGTATACACAGATGAAGGTAAGGAGGTTGATTTAATGCAAGATGTGAATCCTAGAAGGAATACTCCTTCTAGGCCCACTTATGAATCTCTAGGGACCTCTGAATATGAGGAAGATTAAATACTTTATCAACACTTTCTAATTTAAATCTCCTAAAAATGACTAACAGCAACTTAAGAACAGAAAATCACTTTGATTACGTCAAAATTTCTATTGCTTCACCGCAAAGGATAATGGATTGGGGGCAAAGAACCTTACCTAATGGACAAGTAGTAGGAGAGGTGACTAAACCTGAGACTATAAACTATAGAACCCTAAAACCAGAAATGGATGGTCTTTTTTGTGAAAAAATATTTGGCCCATCTAAAGATTGGGAGTGTCACTGTGGAAAATACAAAAGAGTTAGACATCGTGGAATTGTATGTGAGAGATGTGGGGTAGAAGTAACTGAAAGTAGAGTAAGAAGACATAGAATGGGTTATATAAAACTGGCAGCTCCAGTTTCCCATGTTTGGTATTTAAAAGGTATTCCAAGTTATGTGGCAATTCTCTTAGATATACCTCTTAGAGATGTAGAGCAAATAGTCTATTTTAATTGTTATGTCGTTTTGGACGTTGGTGATCATAAAGATCTTAAATATAAGCAACTCCTCACTGAAGATGAATGGTTAGAAATAGAAGATGAAATATATGCAGAAGATTCGACTATTGAAAATGAACCATTTGTAGGCATAGGTGCGGAAGCTCTTAAGCAATTACTTGAAGATCTTGATTTAAATCAGATTGCCGAAGAACTTAGAGAAGAAATTACAAATAGTAAAGGTCAAAAAAGAGCAAAACTTATTAAAAGGATAAGAGTTATTGATAATTTCATTGCAACAAATGCAAAACCTGAATGGATGGTATTAGATGCTATTCCTGTAATTCCACCTGACCTTAGACCGATGGTACAGCTTGATGGTGGTAGATTCGCTACATCTGATTTAAATGATCTTTATAGAAGAGTTATAAATAGAAATAATAGATTAGCTAGGCTTCAAGAAATTTTAGCTCCTGAAATCATTGTTAGAAATGAAAAAAGAATGTTGCAAGAAGCCGTTGATGCACTTATTGATAATGGAAGAAGAGGTAGAACAGTTGTTGGTGCAAATAATAGAGCCTTAAAATCTCTTAGCGATATCATAGAAGGAAAGCAAGGGAGATTTAGGCAGAACTTACTTGGTAAACGTGTTGATTATTCTGGAAGGTCTGTCATAGTTGTAGGTCCAAAGTTAAAGATGCATCAATGCGGACTCCCTAAAGAAATGGCTATTGAGCTTTTTCAACCTTTTGTGATACATAGATTAATTCGTCAAAATATTGTAAATAATATAAAAGCTGCAAAAAAATTAATACAAAAGGCAGACGATGAAGTCATGCAAGTACTCCAAGAAGTTATTGAAGGTCATCCAATACTTTTGAATAGAGCTCCAACTCTTCATAGATTAGGAATTCAGGCTTTTGAACCTAAGTTAGTAGGTGGTAGAGCAATCCAACTACATCCACTTGTATGTCCTGCCTTTAATGCTGATTTTGATGGTGATCAAATGGCAGTTCATGTTCCTTTAGCATTAGAAGCACAGACAGAAGCACGTATGCTCATGTTAGCTAGTAATAATATTCTCTCACCAGCCACAGGAGAACCAATTGTAACTCCCTCACAAGATATGGTTTTAGGTTCTTATTATCTGACTGCACTACAACCAGACTTTAAAAAACCAAATTTTGGGGATAATCAAAAAACTTATGCTTCATTAGAAGATGTTATTTTTGCTTTTGAAGATAAAAGAATTGGTTTACATGAATGGGTATGGGTAAGGTTTAATGGTGAAGTTGATGATGAAGAAGAATCAAGCAAACCAAAAGAATCTAAAGTATTGGAAGATGGCTCAAATTTAGAAATTTGGAATTTTAGAAGAGACAGATTTGATTCCCAAAATAATTTAATAAGCAGGTTCATCTTAACAACAGTTGGAAGGGTGGTTATGAATCATACGATCATTGATTCTGTCTCCAAAACATGATCCTTTAAAAAACTAATTATTTATCCATAAAAACATGACATCATCTAAACCAAAAAAAACTTCAAGAGTACGTAAAAGTACAAAAAATTCAAAAAAAAATAATAAAATTGTAATGCCTTCATTGGCAAAAACGCCACCTTCATTTAAAAATAAGGTAGTAGATAAAAAAGCTTTAAAGAATTTAGTTTCATGGGCATATAAAACTCATGGAACTGCCGTAACGGCAGCAATGGCAGATAATTTAAAAGATTTAGGGTTTAAATATGCCACACAAGCAGCTGTATCAATTTCAGTAGAGGATTTGAAAGTTCCTGAAGCTAAGCAAGATTTAATTGGACAGGCAGAATCTCAAATTACAGCTACTGAAGAATGTTACAGACTTGGAGAAATTACAGAAGTTGAGAGACATACAAAAGTTATTGATACGTGGACTGAAACTAACGAGAGATTAGTAGATGCAGTTAAAAATAATTTTAATCAAAACGATCCACTTAATTCGGTTTGGATGATGGCTAATTCTGGGGCAAGAGGTAATATGTCTCAGGTAAGACAACTGGTTGGAATGAGGGGTTTGATGGCGAACCCTCAAGGGGAGATTATTGACTTACCTATTAGAACGAACTTTAGGGAAGGTCTTACAGTTACTGAATATGTGATTTCTTCTTATGGCGCTAGGAAGGGATTAGTTGATACAGCATTAAGAACTGCCGATTCTGGTTATTTGACAAGAAGATTGGTTGATGTAGCACAAGATGTAATTGTTAGAGAGGAGGATTGTGGTACTGAAAGATCAATAGTTATAGAGGCTGAAGATGGTAAATTTGGCTCAAGACTCATTGGAAGACTTTCTGCTGAAGATATCTTGGATTCTGAAGATAACTTAATTATTCCAAAGAATACTGCGATAGATCCTTCTTTATCAAAGACTATAGAGAGATCATTAATCTCAAAAGTAAATATTAGATCCCCATTAACCTGTGAGGCCAATCGTTCAGTTTGTAGAAAATGTTATGGATGGGCCTTAGCTCATAATCATTTAGTTGATTTAGGAGAAGCTGTAGGGATTATTGCTGCTCAATCAATTGGAGAGCCCGGAACACAATTGACCATGAGAACCTTTCATACTGGTGGTGTATCTACAGCGGAAAGTGGAGTAGTAAGATCTAAAATTAAAGGTAAAGTTGAATTTAGTTCAAAAGCAAAGATCAGAGGATATAGAACCCCGCATGGAGTCGAAGCTAAACAAGCTGAAGTAGATTTTTTATTAAAGATTATTCCAACTGGAAGTAACTCTAACAAAGTTCAAAAAATTGAAGTAACAAGTGGATCTCTGTTATTTGTAGATGATGGTCAAGAAATTGATACAGATATAACTGTCGCACAAATTACTTCAGGAGCTGTAAAGAAAAGTGTTGAAAAAGCTACCAAGGATGTTATATGCGATTTAGCTGGACAAGTAAGGTATGACACAGTTATCCAACCAAAGGAAGTTACTGATAGACAAGGGAATATTACTTTGAAAGCTCAACGTTTAGGAAGATTATGGGTCTTAGCTGGGGATGTCTATAATCTACCTCCTAATGCTAGACCTGTTGTTTTAACAGATAAAAAGGTAGAAAAGGGAACTGTTCTAGCAGAAGCAAGTCAATCTAGTGAGTTTGGTGGAGAAGTGCGTTTGAGGGAATCAGTAGGAGATTCAAGAGAAGTTCAGATCGTAACAACTTCAATGCTATTAAGTAATTTTAAATTACTTGAAGAATCTACTCATTCAGGTGAAATTTTTCATTTAGAATCTAATGATGGAACTATTTATCGATTAAATACTTCACCCGGAAGTAAAATTAGTAGTGGTGAAGTCATTGCTGATTTAGCAGATGAAAGGTTCAGAACAAAAACTGGCGGATTGGTGAAATATGCACCTGGTTTAAGTGTTAAAAAGGCAAGATCATCTAAAAATGGTTTTGAAGTTAGTCAAGGGGGGACTTTGCTTTGGGTTCCTCAAGAGACTCATGAAATAAATAAAGATATATCCTTACTGATGACCGAGGATATGGCATGGATTGAAGCAGGAACAGAAGTTGTCAAAGATATATTTAGCCAAACTTCAGGGATTGTCACAGTTACTCAAAAAAATGATATCTTGCGAGAAATTACTATTAGAAATGGTTCTTTTCATGAGTGCGAAGATGAAGAAATTTTAAGCAGATTTACTGAAGAAGGAAAATTAGTTAATCCCGGAGAAAAAATTATAGATGGTTTTGATAATAATGAAATTCTTTTCGTTCAAAAATTAGAAACATCAAAAAGTAAGGGTTTACTCTTAAGATCTGTAGAAGAATTTACTATACCTAATGAGGCTGAATTACCTGAATTATCTCATGTTAAACAAGAAAAAGGACCATCCTTAGGATTAAAAGCTGTTCAAAGGCTTTCTTATAAAGATGGGGAATTAATAAAATCTGTGGAAGGTGTAGAACTTCTTAAAACTCATTTAAGTTTAGAAAGCTTTGATGCTACCCCACAGATGACAATTGATGTTGAGACAATTAAAGATAAAAGTGATAAATCAATAAACAGATTAAGTTTAGTTATTTTGGAATCAATTTTGGTAAGAAGAGACACCATATCTGATTCTAGTCATGGTTCAACACATACTGAATTACAAGTAAAGAATAATCAGCTTGTTAAAGCAGGAGATGTAATAGCTACAACTCAAATTCTTTGTAAAGAAAAAGGGATAGTACAATTACCTGATGTAGTTGAGAATGAACCAATTAGGAGGCTTATTGTTGAAAGAAACGAAGATAAAATAAAAATTAATATTACAAGTAAAGCACTTATTAAAGTAGGTGATCGTGTCGTTGATGGGGATCCAATTAGTAAGGGGGAAAAATCTACTTCATGCGGAGAAATAGAAGAAGTTTCTAACGACTTTGTCACTTTAAGACTTGGAAGACCTTATATGGTTTCTCCAGATTCTGTTTTGCATGTAAAAGATGGAGATTTAGTTCTTCGAGGAGATGGCTTAGCATTACTAGTTTTTGAAAGGCAAAAAACAGGTGATATTGTTCAGGGTCTACCTCGAATTGAAGAGTTATTAGAAGCAAGGAGACCAAGAGATTCTTCAACTTTATGTAAAAAATCTGGAGTTGTTCAAATCAAAGAAGGGACTGATGATGAATCAGTTTCTTTATCAGTCATAGAGAGAGATGATTCTATTAATGAGTATCAACTTTTAATAGGGCAAAATATAATGGTAAGTGATGGACAACAAGTTACAGGGGGAGAACTCTTAACAGATGGTCCAATTAATCCACATGAATTGCTTGATTGTTTATTTACGGATATAAAAGATCAGAAACCTTTAATGGATGCAGCCAGAGAATCAATATCAAAATTGCAAAGGAGGATGGTAAACGAAGTCCAGAATGTTTATAAGTCTCAGGGAGTAGCTATTGACGATAAACATATTGAAGTGATAGTGCGACAAATGACAAGTAAAGTTAGGATTGAAGATGCAGGCGATACCACCCTTCTCCCTGGAGAATTAATAGAACTTAGACAAGTAGAAGATACAAACCAAGCAATGTCTATTACTGGTGGAGCACCAGCAGAATTCACTCCTGTTCTATTAGGTATTACTAAAGCCTCTCTTAATACAGATAGCTTTATTTCAGCAGCCTCTTTCCAAGAAACAACAAGAGTTCTCACCGAAGCTGCTATAGAAGGCAAATCTGATTGGCTTAGAGGTTTAAAAGAGAATGTAATTATTGGAAGACTAATACCTGCTGGTACAGGTTTTAGTGGGTTTGTTGAAGAATTAGCTTCTG
The DNA here is from genome assembly GCA_003211315.1 of Prochlorococcus sp. AG-670-O17. Classification (GTDB taxonomy): domain Bacteria; phylum Cyanobacteriota; class Cyanobacteriia; order PCC-6307; family Cyanobiaceae; genus Prochlorococcus_A. Next base: position 46,281 of record QCTC01000005.1, read on the forward strand.
AGGCTGGACCTCATCCTGATATTCTCGCAGAAGAATCCGGTGGATATAGACGAGCTCAGAATTTAAGGCCTGACTATACAGTTGATATGCCTCAATCGCCGACTGTGAGTTCTACTGCTATCCTTGATGATCCAAGTGATGAAGATTTAGAAACCACTAGGAATAGGCATGGAATTGATCCTAATTCAAGCAATTTTGCTGCCTTTGCAAGACCTACTGCAGAGAATCAATTTTCTGAAGACCAATTACCGGATCCAGCGGCTTTGGAAGGATTACAAGAAGAAGGACTTCTTTCTGATGAATAAAAGCTATTCTCATTTTCAGTTACTATAATGCTATTTTAAATTAATTTATGATTAAGCCTGATATTATTCCTAAAAGAAAATTACCTCGTTACGGGTTTCATCTTTATAATGAGAGGCTTAATGGAAGAATGGCTATGATAGGGTTTATCGCCCTTCTTTTGACTGAATTTTTCTTAAAACATGGATTATTACTATGGTAATTTTTCCATAAAATTTGGATTAACGATAATTTGAAAAACCTTCTCGGATTTAGTGTTAAAGACTTAGAAAACGTAGCTTTGAATTATGGTCAAGCTGCTTTTAGAGGACGTCAAATTTATCATTGGCTTTATAATTATAAAAACAGGTCTAAAAGTATTGATGAAATTAATGTCTTGCCCTTAAATTTTAGAAATCAATTAAAAAATGAAGGCTTTTTATTTGGTGAATTAATCTTAAAAGAAAAGCATTTAGCAAATGATGGAACCTTAAAGTTGTTACTAAAAACTAGAGATAATCAAAGTGTAGAGTGCGTTGGCATTCCAACTGAAAAAAGATTAACAGCATGTCTTTCGATTCAAGTAGGATGCCCCATGGATTGTAAATTCTGTGCTACGGGTAAAGAAGGGTTAAAGAGATCTTTAAAAGTAGGTGAAATTCTTGATCAAATTTTATTTATTGAAAATGAAATGAATCAGAAAGTATCTAATATTGTTTTTATGGGAATGGGTGAACCATTGTTAAATATTGATGAGTTACTTTTGTCAATTAGATCAATCAATAAGGATTTCGACATTAGTCAGAGAAAGATCACCGTAAGCACTGTTGCTATTCCAAAAATGATAAGTAAATTATCAGAAATGTCTTTTCAAGTATTGGGTAAATGTCAGTTTACGCTTGCAATAAGTTTGCATGCTTCAAATCAAAGAATAAGAGAAACTATAATACCGAGTGCAAAGAATTATCATATTAAAAATATTATTGATGATTGCAGAGAATTTGTAAGAAAGACTGGTAGAAGAGTGAGTTTCGAATATTTAATGCTTCATGGAGTTAATGATAAATTAGAACATGCTGATGAATTAAGTAATCTAATAAAAGGCTTCCAATGCCATGTGAATTTGATTCAATATAATCAGATTAGGGAAGTTGAATTTAAGCAATCCCCTTTAAAAAATGCTCAACTCTTTCAAGCAAGACTTTCTAATAATGGGATTAATGTTAGTTTTCGAAAAAGTAGAGGCTCAGACAGGAATGCAGCATGTGGTCAGTTAAGGCAAAATGCCAAAATCAAATAATCATATTTAAAAACTTTTTATTAAATTTAACTTAAACACGTTATTATAAATTTAATTGTTTTTTTTCATTGGGTTTTATTAGAACTAAACTTTTACCTTTTGCAATTGTAAGCTTATTTGGAGTAGCTTTTTTTGCTGTTAGTGCAAGGATTTGGCTACCTGGAGATATGATGTCACCTGCTCCTATTAATTAATCTTTAATTTTACTTGATAATGACTAAAAGAAAAGATATTCAAAATGAAAGTTTGGCAGAAATAGCTATAGATCCTGATGTTTTAGCTAAAGAATTATCTTTAGAACTTGAAATTGATCCTTTAGAACAGATTGATAAAGATGGTTTCTCAAGAGGAACTTTAAATAAAAATTTAGAATGCGATGAAGCATTAAAATTGCTTAAGGGTGATAGGGAGCAAAGGATACAAGGCTTAAGAATATTTTGTGAATATAGAGATAAAAGATCTTTCTCTCTTTTACTACCTTTACTTGATCAGCCTTGCCCAGTAGAAAGAATGAGTGCCGTATATGCATTGGGGAGAAATCCATTCCCTAGCGCAGTTGAAAAATTAGTTAGGCTATTAGAAACGGATGACAACGCATATGTTAGAAGAGCTACTGCTTGGAGTTTAGCTAATTATGATAATCAAATTGTTTTGAAGCCATTAATAAATTCATTAAAAAATGATGTCGCTTCAGTAAGGTTATGGTCCTCTAGTTCTCTAGCCGAAATTGGAAGTACCTCATCCTCTAATGCGCAATTAGCGGCTGAACAACTATTAATTAGCTTGAAAATAGATAATGAGTCCGTGGTAAGGAGCAATTGTATATGGTCTTTATGTAGATTGTTTGAAAAATTAAATGAAATTTTGCAAGAGAGTTTTGTTGATGAATGTACAAAAATTGCACTTTTTGATAAAGAACCTTCAGTGATGGAAGAAGCAAAAACTGCCTTGGATTCAATGGGAATGAAAGGGTTTTATAAATAGAGTTTTTAATTTATTAAGTAATCAATATAAAAAGATATATTTTATTTAATTTGTACCAACTGAAACAAATATTTTTCGTTATCGTATGTAAGTATATATTATTTAGTACTAGATTTTAATGCCCCAAAGAACATTAAGATTCAAAATTCATCAAGATGGAAGAGTTGAGGAAACCGTTGAAGGATTCAATGGTAATGCATGTAATAGTGCTACAAAAAATATTGAAGATGCTCTTGGTGTAGTAACAGTCCAAAACAAAACTGCAGAGGCATTCATTTCAAATCAAAGCGAAAAATTAAAACAATTTAACAAGGAATCTAATGTCACATTTTAGTACAATAAAAACACAGCTTAAAGAAGTAAAACCCTTAACCAAAGCCTTAAACCAACTTGGTTACGTAATTAACCAAGAAAAAAAGTTCATTAAAGGTTATAGAGGACAATTTACAGCAGTTGATATAAGTATGGATTTACCTGGTGAAACTAAAGTTGGATTTAAATGGGATAATAACTCAAACTCTTATGAATTAGTTACTGATCTTGACCTTTGGAAATTTGATTTGCCAGTCGAAAGATTTATATCAAAAGTTACTCAAATGTATGCCTATCATACAATTATTTCTAAAACAGAGGAGGATGGGTACCAAATAGTTGAGCAGAAAAACAAAAATGATGGATCAATTGAATTGGTTCTTACGAAATGGGAAAGTTAGTCATTGGATACTAATTCCAAATTTAAAATTGGTGATATTAATGAATTTAAAGAATTAACAGGATTTGAGCCTGTCCTTGGTGGCGAATTAATGGAAAAAGCAGTTTGGGTTGATGAAAGTAGATGTATAGGTTGTAGATATTGCGCTCATGTAGCTACTAACACTTTTATAGTTGATGATGATTATGGACGGAGTAGAGCAATAAGACAAGATGGAGATAATCTTGAAACTGTGCAAGAAGCTATTGATACTTGTCCAGTGGATTGCATTCATTGGGTTAAATTTGAAAATTTAGCAGATCTAGAGAGTAGTCTTGATAGGGATATGTTTCAATCTCTGGGAAAACTACCAAGAATGAACAAGCATTAATTTCTAATGGAGTTGCCTTGTCGCAGATTTGGTAGAACCAATCTAAATATGCCTGTTTTGTCATTAGGGGGTATGAGATTTCAAAATAGTTGGGATGACTTAAAATTTTCAGAGATTTCACGAAAAGAACAGAATAAAGTTGAAAATATATTGAATCTTGCTAATAAATTTGGTTTTAATCATATAGAGACAGCTAAATATTATGGGACTTCTGAAGTTCAGTTAGGTATGGGTTTTAAGAGTACAAAAAAACTACCAAAAATCATTCAAACAAAAATCCCTCCTAATCGTGATCCAAATCTATTCGAAGGAGAACTTTTGAAAAGCTTTGAAAAATTGCAAGTAAAGAAAATTGATTTATTAGCAATTCATGGTATAAATTCACCAGAACATCTTCATCAAGCTGTAAAAGATGGCGGCTGCATTAGTATTTTAAAAAAATTTCAAAAAGAAAATTTAATAGGACATATAGGATTTTCGACTCATGGAGAATTATCTCTTATTGAAAAAGCGATATCAACAAATTTCTTTGATTATATTAATTTGCATTGGTATTTTATTAATCAAACAAATTCCAAGGTAATTGATTTGGCTCATAAATATGATCTCGGAGTTTTCATAATAAGTCCCACCGACAAAGGTGGACATCTTCACACTCCATCAACAAAAATGCTGGAACTTTGCAGCCCCCTTCACCCAATAGTATTTAACGATCTTTTTTGCTTAAGGAACAAAAATGTTCATACAATAAGTGTCGGAATTGCTAAAGAGAAAGACTTTTATTTACATTTAGAAGCAGTTTCATTGCTGTCAGAATCTGATAATTATATTCCTAAAATATTAAATAGATTAAAGGAGGAATCAATAAATTCGTTAAGTTTAGAGTGGTATAAAAGTTGGGATAAAAATTTACCAAATTGGCAAAATACTCCGGGAGGAATAAATATTCCTGTTCTTCTCTGGCTCGCGAATTTAATAGATTCCTTTGATTTAGAAGATTTTGCAAAATCTAGATATCAATTACTTGGTAATGGAAGTCATTGGTTCCCAGGTAATAATGCAAATTTGTTAGATGTTGATGTTTCTGAAAGTCAATTATTAAAAGTTTTAGAAAGGCATATAAAACCCAAAAAGGTTATAAAGAAATTAAGAGTCCTAAAAGAAAAGTTTGGGGACAAATCGTTATCAAGACTATCAAAGAATTAACCTTTGAGTGGATATTTTTCAGCCTTGCCAATACTTCTAGGATAAATATCAGGGCAAGATGCTTTTGGCTCAATAAAAATAGCATTACGTATCCCTTTTTCTCTGGGAAGAAAATTACTTTTAATTTCTATGATTTGCCCTTCTAATACGTTTAATGTATTTTCTAAATTTTTATTATCTTCATTGGTCCACTTCCCACAATATAAAATACCTAATCCGTTTGATTTCAACATAGGTAATATATATTCAGAAACTGTTGAAGGATTACTAACAGCTCTTGCTGTCGCAATATTAAAGCCATTTTTAAATGAAGATTGACGACCAATGTTTTCAATACGATCATTAATTACAAATATATCGTTTTTTAATTTAATACTTTTGATAATTTCTTTTAGTGAATCTGTTTTTTTTTTAGAGGAATCCACTAGATATATTTCTGAATTAGGATGTGTTATTGCATAGGCAAATCCCGGGAAACCACAACCTGATCCAATATCAATAAATTTTTTATTATCAAAAATTTTATTTGTATTCTCTTTAAATATCCAAAGGCTGTCATAGACTTGTGATATCCAGTAATCATCTCCTTCAATTAATCTAGTTAAGTTGGTTTTACAATTTAGTTCTTGGATTTTTATCTGTAATTCTCTAAACATTATTATTTCCTCTTCAGTTAATAAATCGAGTAGTTCATTAGGGATACTTTCTTTTGTCATTGAGTTTTAAGTAGTTTCTTATTCTTGGTAATTAAAAATATTCAATATTATCAAAAATGACTAGAATATTTTTAATGATAATTAAATTTTTTTGAAAGGCGAGATAACTTATTATAAGATTTTAGGCGTTAATGAAAATGCCTCAAATAACGAATTAAGAAAAGCTTTTTGTAAACTTTCGATAGAATTACATCCTGATACGACTTCCTTAGAATTAGAAGATGCAAAAAATAAATTTCAAAAAGTATTAGAGGCCTATGAAAATTTAAATAATTCTAATTTGAGGAAAATTTATGATGAAAAATTACAAGTAAATTCTAAAAAACCAAAAAAATCAAATTTAAATGTCTTGAATCCTTTAGTAATGGATGCTAATAATCAGCAGTTAGTAGGTAATAGGAGACCATTTTCAAATGGAGAAATGTTCTCATTATTTTTGTTGATTATTATTATTTTGATAAGTTTATTTTTAGCTATCTTAATCGCTTCTTTTGCTGGCAAAGAAATACAGTCAATTCCAACTTGGCTTTTGAGACAATAATTTAAAGAAATTCTGTGATCCCATCTAACACCCCAATTAATCAACATTCACTTCAATCATTAGAATTATGGTTAAAAGATTTAGGTGCAACTAAAGATATTGATAATCCGTCTAAATGGTATTTGTTACTTCCTAATTGGAACTTAACTATTATTTTTGAACAAGAAGATTTAAGTGTTCTTTGGGAGAGTGAAGGTAAATTAACTAAAAGACTATTTTCTTATTGTATTAATAGAGAAGATATAGAAAATGCTATTTTACAGGGGCCTTAATTTTGTTTTTTAAAGATCGCTTAAAATTTCAAAAATAATTCTGTAACTTTTTTCTAACTGTTTGTCTGTAATACAAAGAGGGGGTAATAGATAGATAACATTACCAAGTGGCCTAATAAATAAACCTTTTTTAATTGATAATGCTTTTATCGTTTTGCCAACATTGTTTAGATAACCTTCATTTTTACCTATTTCAATATCAAATGCGGCGATAGTTCCTGTGACTCTTATGTTTTTTACAAATGGTAATTTTTTAATTTTCTTTAGATGGGAAAGGTGCTTTTCCTCAAAAGAGAGATACTTTATTGGATCTTTTTCTAATAAGTCAAGGCTCGCATTAGCTGCCGCACACCCTAAAGGGTTTGCAGTGAAGCTATGACCATGCCAAAAAGTTTTTTTAGGAGAATCGCTAATAAAAGATTGGAAAATTGTCTCTTTAGCTAATGTGATCCCCATAGGTAGGAATCCTCCCGTTAAACCCTTTGAAATAGAAATTAGATCAGGAATTATATTTGCCTTTTGAAATGCAAAGAGACTTCCACATCGCCCAAATCCAGTTAATACTTCATCAGCTATTAATAAAGAATTATTATTTTTTACTACTTCTGAAACTTGTCTGATAAATTTAGGCCTAACCATATTCATTCCTCCCGCACCCTGTACTAATGGTTCAAGAATGACAGCTACAGTGGGCTTTTTAAGAAGTTTAGTTAATATTTGAATCGCGTTATTCTCTTTTATTTCAACCTCTTCATCATTTATCCAAGTTGAAGGCCATGGGGCCCTTTTAACAGGGAACATTAGATTATCAAAATTCTCATTGAAAATATTTCGTTCCCCTAAAGCCATTGCTCCAAATGTATCACCATGATAGGCACCATCAAAAGCAATTATTTGGTTTCTTGTTTCACCTTGATTTTGCCAAGATTGATAGGCAATTTTTAATGCTACTTCTACAGCTGTAGATCCATTATCAGAAAAAAATAGTCTTTCTAATTTTGTTAAGCTACTGAGTCTCTCTGATAATATTTGAGCCTGTGGATGTAAGAAGTCGGCGAATATAACTTGCTCTAGAGTCTTGGCTTGATGATAAATGGCATCTGCTATGTAATCGTTACTATGACCATGTAGAGTAACCCACCAACTACTTATTCCATCAATGAGTTCTTGTTTTGGATTTTTAGTATAAATTAAAGCATTTTTTCCATGAGTAACTTCTAATTGAGGCTTGCTATTTATAATCTGCGTAAAAGGCGGCCATATATTAGGATGCCAATCTTGATTAGGATTTTTTAAAACTGGAGATTTCATTTATTATTTTTTTTGATTTAATAAGGTGATCAATTTATTTTTAATATTGAGCTCTTCCCAAAGTATATCTAAATTATTAGAGTCAATTTTCTGGATATATGGAAATTCAGCAATAATAGGAAGATTACTAAATTCAGTTAATGTTTTTGGATTATCTAAGTGTTTTTTCCCGTTTATAACTAGACCTAGAATTTTAATATTTCTTTTTCTTAATGCCTCAATACTAAGAAGAGTGTGATTAAGAGTCCCAAGCCCGCTCTTGCATACAAGTATTACAGGGATATCCCATTTCTTGATTTGATCTATTTGCAAATAATTTCTTGTAATTGGGACCATTAAGCCCCCCGCTGTTTCTACAATTAATGACCCATCGATATTTGGTAAATTTAATAGCTGAAAGTTTATAACTTTTTGATCTATTTCTGACGCCCAATGAGGAGAAACAGGTTCTCTAAAGATATAAGCTTCACTGATTATTTTCGCTTTGTTCACTTTTGCAAGTCGTGCAACAGCTTGACTATCAGTCTCTGACTCAATGCCACTTTGAATAGGCTTCCAGTAAAAAGAATTTAATCCTCTTACAAAAAAAGAACTAATTAATGTCTTTCCGATATCAGTATCTGTCCCACAAATAACAAATTGGGATTTATTCTTTATAGCGCTCATGATTTTTTTAATATTACAATATTAATTTCCCATGTAAGGTTAACTGAATTAGTTGCCGTCTTAGGCCAAAACTTTTGTATTGCCCTCAAATCACATACTTTATTACGTTTACACTTGGTTGATTGAGCTCCCACGTTTACTATGCTTCTGAAAAGTTTATAAACATCTGGAAAGTTTTCTATATATAAGTATTTATTTGAGAAGAATATTTCGTCAGAGTTGAATCTTTTGACTATATTTTTTGAAACAGGGAAAGTTAGGCCACTATATTCAATATTAGTTTCTAAGCAAGTTTGCTTCCATTCCGGGAATGAATTTATTGTGGGATATGAAATTATTAAATAACCACCAGATCTTAATTTGTTAAACCAATCTCTTATTATTTTTTCGGGATTGTCTAACCAGTGTATACAAAAGTTAGATGTCATTAGAGGACAGTTTCTAATTGATGGAGGTAAACCATTATTTAAATCCCATAAAATCTTTTTACTAGAGTCCTTATTTTGAAGAAGCATTTTTTTGCTGAAATCAATTCGGCTAATATTTTTTGTAGAAAATTCTTTTTCTATTTCATCAGCTAATAAGCCAGTTCCTGAGCCAAGATCTATCCATTCACCTTTTTGAATATTTAGATCTTTTAAGAAATAAACAATCTTATCAGCAAAATGCTTTTGAATATTTGAATAACTTAAATAATTTGCTGAAGCATTATTAAAGTTATTTTTAATTTTTTCATTCCAGATTTTATTTTTCATATTTATTATCCAGAGTTCTTTTGATGATTTGGTAAAAATTTAAGTTAGTTAGACAATGTCCTTGATTATCTAATTCAATTAAAGTTGGCTTTTTAGTTAATGTTTTTTTTAATAATTCAATAAAGTCATCACTTGAATCTTGGTCAAGAATTAAATCGTTTTTAGAATTTATAATGATGACATTGCAATTTTTCTCAAAAGACTTTAAAGGATTTATATCTGTATAAAGTTTTTTAAGGTCACTTAATAGAAGATTATTATTTAAATTCTCTAAATTTTTATAAAACATAGTTTGGAAATTAATGCTCATATTATTGGGCAAAAAAGATCTACGTATAAATTCTTTTAACATAACCTCTGCTTCAAATAACATTATTTTTTTTTCCATTCTCTTAAGAGATCTGTAAATTAAATTTCTTTTTTTGCTTGAAGGAAGAAAGTTATTAAATGAATTTATAAAGACAACATGGGATGCTTCATCTAAAAGATTTTCTTGAATTAAATGGAAACCTAAAGAGTGACATAAAATCATCTTGATTTGATCGTTCAAATTGTTTTGTATCCATTTTGCTTGATTGATATTTTTTGAAAAATATCCTCTTTCATTATCTTGCCAATGCCATCCATTTTTTTGAAATTCAATTTTATAATTATCCCAGAAACTTTGATCTAACCCCCAACCATGCTGAGTAATAACTTGTTTCATTTGAAGGTTTTTAAAACAGAAATAAAATTATTAAGTATGTCTAGATTTAAATCTCTTCTAATTGTTAGCCTTATTCTTGATTCGTTCACAGGAACAGTAGGTGGTCTAATAGCAATAGCTAAAAAACCGTTTTTTTCAAGATGTTTTTGTAGAAGGATTGCCTTTTCTTCTTGTCCGACGATTATAGATAAGATTTGAGATTCTCCCTTAACTGGGTAACTTAAATTTCGAACAATTTCTTTTTTCCATTTTTTAGAAGAGATCAATAAATTAATACCCCATTCGTGATTGGCTTTGATTTTTTGGAGAGATTTAAGTGCACCTGCAGATAAAGCTGGGGAAAGAGCAGTTGTATATCTAAAAGCCCCACTCGTTTGAATAAGGTGTTCACCAATTTTTGAGTTACAAGCTATG
>QCTC01000006.1 GCA_003211315.1 Prochlorococcus sp. AG-670-O17
CAATGACTCTTATATATTTTCCTCTTAGATTTTTTTTGACTTTAACTGCTAGAAGTCGAAGATTAAAACTTCTACAAAAGATTAGAAGATTAAGGGATGAGTTGGTTCAACCATATGAAAGTACATAATCAAATACTCATGCCCCCATCAATACTTATTGTTTGTCCTGTTATATAGTTTCCAGCATTACTAGAGACTAAGAATGAAACTAAGTTTGCTATTTGTGAACAACTACCGAGCTTGCCTAATGGTATGGCTTTGATAATCTCTTCGTTATTTAGTTTCTCAGTCATTTCTGTTTCTATAAAACCTGGAGCTATAGCATTAACAGTTATCCCTCTTGAAGCAAATTCTTTTGCACAGGTTTTTGTAAAGCCAATAACACCTGCTTTAGCGGCAGAATAATTTGCTTGTCCGGGATTTCCAATTATTCCGACAATAGATGAGATATTAATTATCTTTCCGCTTCTTTTTTTTATCATAAATTTTGAAGCATATTTTGTACAAAGAAAAACCCCTTTTAAGTTTGTATTTAGAACGTCATCCCATTGTTCTGATTTCATTCGCATTAAGAGCCCATCTCTTGTTATTCCAGCATTATTTACAAGAATATCTATAGCACCATTTATCTTTATGATTTCTTCAAAAGCTCTACTAACAGATTCTTCTTTTGAAACATCAAATTTTAATTTATGAACTTTGCCTCCAGACTCTTTAATTAGATTTACAACTTCTTCAGCTTTTTCATCAGACGAAGAATAATTTATTATGACTTCTGCACCTAAATTACTAAGTTCTAAGGCAATTTCCTTCCCAATGCCTCTGCTAGCCCCTGTAATTAAAGCAACTTTACCTGTTAAAGATTCTGTATTTGACATTGTGAAATTTTTATAATTTAAAATCGTAGTACTATTTGTGCAAACATATTACTTTTATTTATAATTATCTAGAAAATATAAACTCAAATTATTGTGCATGTACTAATACCCGCGGCAGGCAGTGGTAGCAGAATGAAAGCTGGAAGAAATAAATTACTTATTGAATTAGAAGGGGAATCTCTTATTTTTTGGACTATAAAATCTGTATTATCTGCAAGTTTAGTTAGCTGGGTAGGAATAATTGGGCAGCCGAATGATAAACAAGAATTATTAAAATCAGTAAAAAATTTTTCTAATAAAATCAAATGGATAAATGGTGGAGATACGAGGCAAAAGTCTGTCTTTAATGGTTTAAATTCCCTTCCATCTACTGCTGAGAAAGTTTTAATTCATGATGGTGCTAGATGCTTAATTGGTCCCGACTTAATAAATAAATGTGCTATAGAATTAGAACAAAATGATGCAGTTATTTTAGCTACCAAGGTTACCGACACAATAAAGATTGTTGATAATGGAGGTTATATAAAGGAAACACCAAATAGACAAAATTTATGGGCAGCTCAAACGCCTCAGGGTTTTTTAGTAAAGAGATTAAGAAAAGCTCATGAAATGGCAATTGAGAAAAATTGGACGGTTACAGATGATGCCTCACTATTTGAAATGTTAAATTGGCAAGTAAAAATAATTGAGGGAAATTCTGCAAATATAAAAATTACATCACCACTAGATCTGAAAATAGCAAAACTATTTTTAAAAGATTTTTAATAAGAAGGGATATGAATAATAAGTTTTCCATCGTTCCCATTTAATGTTGCTTCACAACCTAAAGGGATGCATGCATTACCAGATAAATGTCCAATAGGAAGGTCAAAAAGAATAGGAATATCGAATTCTTGAAGCCTCTCAATTATTAATTTTTTGAGTAAGCCGTTCCATTCAGGTGTAAACACTTCATCTGAAAAACTTCCGAATCCAATACCTGAAATCTCATTCAATTTGTTTGTCATTCTCAAGTAAGTTAGCATTCGATCAATTTTATAAATGTCTTCGTTTATGTCCTCAAATATTATTATTTTCCCTTTTAATTGAGGGAAATGATCAGTACCAATTAGAAGAGATGCAATAGTTAGATTAGAAACAACAATTTCTCCTTTTGCGATGCCTTTTTTTAAAGGTAAACCCTTAATATCATCAACATATCCCTCAAAAAGTAAATTTCTTAGTCTTTTTAAACTCCATTCAGGTTCTTTAAAAAGAGTAGTAATCATAGGTCCATGAATCGAGCCAAAAGATCCTTTTGAATATTTTGATAACAACAGTGAACAGGTATCAGAGAATCCAATCATCAACCCATTACCCCAATTTGGATTTTTTTCTAAAAGTCTTGCGGCGCCCCATCCACCTTTAGCGAAAATGATGACTTTCTTATTTTGAGCTTTTTCAAGTTCTTCAAATCTTGTTTGATCATCTCCAGCAAAATACCCAAACTTTCTTGAGAGGATATTATTGTGAACAATCTTCAATCCCCAAGTTTTTAAAATATCTATGCCCTTTCTAAAATCCTCCTCCTTATCTATAAAAGAGCTTGGAGCTAAAATTTGAATCTCATCTCCTTTTTTTAATTTAACTAGCATTCTTTTTATAAGTTATGAGGCGATTATGAATCCCAATAATATTAAGCTTCCATATATAGATTGGTTTTTAAAATGATCACCAATTTTTTTAATGGATTGTTTACTTTCAGGAAATATTTTCAAAATATCTTTTTGCATTAAAAATCCTGTTATTAACCAAATTGGCCAAAAAATAAAAGTTAGTTGATTGATGAAAGCACATATTGCAAGAAAACTGGAAGTTAAAAAATAACAAATTTGAATAGTTTTTTTTGTATTGGAAGCAAGGTTAACTGCGGAACTGTTTACTCCAATTTGAATATCATATTTTTTATCAGCCAAAGCATATACGGTATCAAAACCAAAAGTCCAAAAAATTGTAGCGAGCCAGCAAAATAACAAAACAATACTATTGATATTACCTTCGTTCGCAGCCCAAGGTATTACAACTGCGAATCCCCAGCATATTGATAAGATTAATTGCGGATATTTAAACCATCTCTTTGCAGAAGGGTAAATTAAAATTAAAGGTAAAGCAAAAAAAGCAAGAGAAAGCGAAAGTAGTCTTCCATTCTCTGGAAGCGACAAAGTTAAAAAGAAACTACATATAATCAAGAATATAAGTATTAAGTATGCCGTTTTAGTACTGATTTTATTTGCAGCAAGAGGTCTGTTTTTGGTCCTTAAGACTTTTTGATCTATTCTTTTATCCCAAATATCATTAGCAACACAACCTAAGCCACTAACTAATAATCCACCGATTAAAATTTTCAACAACATGTAAATGCTTGGATTTGATTCGGGCGTAAGATATAAACTCCATCCAGCAGGAATAAGTAGAATAAGTCTCCCTGTAGGCTTATTCCACCTTAATAATTCAAAAAGAATATTTATTTTAGAATTTAGGTCTTTCTTTATCACAGGATCTTTATTTCATAACTTTAAATAATCTAACTAGAAATCAGGCAAATCTATAATTTAATAATCAATCTTAAGTATATTAATTACGGTATTTAGAATCTCTATTTTTTAGAGAATAAAAATGATACAGAAAAAAAAATTAAGTAATCTGCAAGAAAAAGATATTTTTGTAGCCTCAATTGATATTGGAACCAACTCCACTCATCTCTTAATCGCTGAAATTAATTCAGATCTCAAATCCTTTTCAATAAAATTTACTGATAAATCTACAACACGGCTAGGGGAGAGAGATGAAGAGGGAAATCTTAGTGAGGAATCAATTCAAAGAGTTTTAAAGACCCTAAAGCGTTTTAAAGAGTACTGCAAAAGTAATGGTGTTAAACAAATAGTAACTGCTGCAACTAGTGCTGTTAGGGAGGCTCCAAATGGTCGAGACTTTTTAAATAGGGTTCAAAGTGATGTGGGTATTCAAATAGAACTTATAAGCGGATCTGAAGAGGCTAGATTAATTTATCTTGGCGTTTTGTCTGGGATGGTTTTGGAAGATAAGTCTTACATAATTATTGATATAGGTGGAGGTTCTACAGAATTAATACTTGCAGATCAAAAAGACGCAATAGCTCTTACAAGTTCTAGAGTTGGAGCTGTAAGGCTCAAAAATGATTTTTTTCTTAATAGTGAACCCATCAATAGAGAAAGATCTAATTTTTTGAGAACTTTTATTCAAGGCTCCTTAGAACCATCTATTGAAAAAATTAAAAGGAGATTACCAAGAGGAAAGACGGTCTTAATGATTGCTACAAGTGGAACTGCAATCTCACTAGGAAATTTAATTTTATCTGACCTTGGGCAGCCAAAACAAAAGATGCATGGTTATGAATTTAAAAAAGAAAATTTAGAGATTGTCTTGGAAAAATTAATTAAAATGCCAATTTCTGAAATAAAGAAAATTCCTTCACTCAGTGAAAGAAGATCAGAAATAATAATTCCAGGTGCATTAATTTTAAAAACCTCAATGGAGATGTTGAATTTTAATCAGTTGACAATTAGTGAGCGGGCCCTAAGGGAAGGATTAGTAGTTGATTGGATGCTTCGCCAAGGAATAATAAAAAATGAATTTAATATTCAAAGTAATATTAGGAAAACTACCATAGTTCATCAGGCTAGAAAGTTTGGTGTTGATAAAGAAAGATCTGAGAAAGTTACTAATATCGCATTTCAAATCTATGATCAAACTAAAAATATTTTTCATGGCGATACTGATTTAAAAGCAAAAGAGCTCCTTTGGGCAGCCTGTAACCTTTATGATTGTGGTAAATATGTAAATATAAGTTCTTATCATAAACATTCTTGGTATTTAATTAAAAGCTGCGAATTATTGGGATATTCTCAATCCGAGACAAATAGTATTGCTTCAATAGTTAGATATCACAGAAAGACTTTACCAAAAAAAAGACATGAATCTTGGCAAAGTTTAATCTCAAAAGAAGATAAAACATTAGTACTTGAAATGTCTTTAATTTTAAGATTAGCGGCCTCTCTGGATCAAAGACCTGAAAATGTATTATCTTCTATAAAAATTAAATTACTAAATAATATTATTGCAATTGAACTGATACCTTTAAAATCAAATCAAGATCTTCTTCTCGAAAAATGGAGCTTAGAGTTATGTAGTAAGGTGGTTAAAGAATTAAAAAATTTAGAGTTGAAAGTTGTTTAATTTTTATTTATAAGTTCTTCTTTAGGAACTTGATTTTGGAATGATTCTGAAAAAATATTAAAAATCAAAGATGAAGCTAATAGGCCTAATATTCCTGAAATTAAAATAAAGATAATAACCTCGATAGAATTCTGATTCTTCAAGCTTCGGTCATTTTTTGCTTTTATTGAGACTTCTTGAACAATTTCTTCGATGTTTACTTCTTTCCGTTCAGTTTTGAATTCGCTCATTATAAAATCTGTATCAACTTTCAGCTTTTCAGAAATCCTACGAACCATTGCTTTTATAAAAACTTTTTCCGGTAAATGATCTTCATTACCCTCCTCTATAGCCTGAAGTTGGTGAGATCCAATTTTTAAATCAGAGGCTAATTCTTCAATTGATTTGTTTCTGCTTACTCTTGCTTCTTTAATGAAATTGCCAATTCTTTTTAAAGATGAATTATTTTTGGAATTGTTGTCTGAATTATTAGATTTTATTTCGTCCAAAGCAATTAATTTTTCCCCAATTATAGTGTTATAAATCTATCTAACAACTTTATTCAATTATTTGCCCCTAAAGAGATGCTTGTAAGATGGATTATAAAGATTAGACCTATTCGCAATAGTATTAATTGCAGGACTAACAATATAAATAGTAGTTCTAATAAGTTCTTTCTCAAGTGTAAATTTTTCCATATCCTTCAATTCAATTAAAGATGTCCAACCATCATCCCAGGATACTCTATAACCAACAATTACTTTAGTTTCTGGAGGGTAAAATTCTAATAAAGTTTTTTGAGAACTTTTTATGTGTCTAGCACTCAAATAAAGACATAAAGACGATTTGTGCTTAGCAAGATCTTTAAGTGATTCTTTTTCAGGCATGCCAGTTCGGCCTCCTGCTCTAGTCAAAATTATAGTTTGAGTTATATCTGGAATTGTAAGCTCGGCCTGATGATAGGCGGCAGCGACCTGAAAAGCACTAACCCCAGGTATTACTTCAGTCTCGATATCTTTTTGTTTTAATATTTCTAGTTGTTCTTTAACTGCACCATAAAGGCATGGATCTCCATCATGCAATCTAATAACAGTTTTACCTTCATTGAATCTTTCTATCATCATTGAAGTGATTTTTTCTAGAGTAAGTGTACTGGTTTTTATTTTTTCAGCACCTTCAAGTGAAAAATTTATAATTTTTTCAGGAATTAAAGAATCAGCCCAAAATATAACGTCTGCAGATTCTATTTTCTTTAACGCTTTGATTGTTAATAAATCAGGATCGCCTGGACCAACTCCAATAAAAGAGATCTTTCTATCCATTATTTCTTGTTTTGTTTTTATATGATTTTAATCTTAAAAAAAATATTCCAATTAATCCAGAGGAAAATAAAAAAATACTAATAAACTGGGCCATTCGTAGTCCTCCATCACAAAAGGGTGGAATTCCCCCAATACATAAAGGATCAATTCTTAAACCTTCAATCCAGAATCTTCCAAAACTATAGTTTATTAAATAAAGACAACTAATAAAGCCTGGCCTCACTGAGTTTTTATTGTTCTGTTGGTAAAAAATAGTAATCAATAATATAAAAATTAAAAAATTCCATAATGATTCATAGATAAATGTTGGGTGGAAAAACTGGTAATTTATAAACTCTATTGGCCTATTTTGTATGGGTATGAATAACTTCCAAGGTAAATCTGTAGGCATTCCAAAAGCTTCATTATTGAAGAAATTCCCCCATCTACCAATGGACTGCCCAAGAATAATAGATGGAATTAATATATCTATAAAGGTCTTTAAATGAATATTTTTGGATTTACAAAAATATAAAATACATAGAAATCCTCCAATCAAGCCTCCATGGATTGCTATGCCCCCTTGCCAAATTGCAATAAAAGATGGGATTTGAATTACGTTATTAAAAAGGTTAAAAGAAGTAAAAAAGTTACTACCACTATATTGTCTCCATTCGAAAATTACATAGTACGCTCTAGCTCCAATTATTGAAGATATTATTAAAGAGGGTAAAATATCACTTATATATTGAGGATTAATATTTCTTGATTTTGCAAGCTTTTTAGAAATAAAAAGTCCTATTACTACTGATATGGAAATTAGCAGACCATACCATCTGATAGTTAGAAATCCTAAATTTAAAAATGTGTCTCCAGGGGATTGAATAAAAGCTTGATATGTAAGCATTTAAAGGTTAATTAAACACCCTCAGCAGCTTGTACTTTTTCAACCTGCTTCTTCTTGAGTACTAACAGTATTTGGGTTAGGCCTACACCAATAAAAAATGCAATTAAGCCTATTATTCTATAAGGGCTTTGTAACACTACTTCAGCATCTAATTGCCCAAAACCTCCTACATTAGGGTCATTAGTGAGAGGATCTCCTGCACTTATTTGGTCTTGTTCTTTCACAATCAGTTTAGGACCAACAGGAACAGCCTCGGTAACTATGTCCCCGTTCTCATTCTCAATATTAATTTGATAACTACCATCTTCAATAGTTTCTATTGAATTTATAGTGCCTGCAGAAGAAGAAGTGAATATTACATTGTTACTCTTGTCACCAGTCGGATAAACTTGCCCTCTGCCTCTATTTCCTCCTATATGCAACGAGTACTTTCCATAGTGATACTCTTTATTAGTAGCCGGATTAGGGGAAAGGACTGGAAAAACGATTTCTTTATTAGTATCTCCTGGTAATGGCCCGACAAGAATTATATTGTCTTTTTCTTCGCTGTAATTAGTAAAGTAAACCCCTTCGGTTTCTTCTTTTATTTCATCAGTCCACCTTTCTTGAGGAGCTAATTTAAAGCCATCAGGAAGCATAACTACAGCCCCAACTTGTAAAGGAACCTCTGAACCGTCAGCACCTATTTCCTTTATGTTATCTTTATATGGGATTTTGACTACAGCCTTGAAAACACTATCAGCTCCAACAGATTGAGGGACCTCTGCAATAGTTGGCATTTGTGCTAGATGGCAATTGGCGCAGACTATTTTTCCTGTGGCTTCTCTGGGAGATTCGTAATTTTGCTGCGCCCAAAATGGATAAGCAAAAGAGGATGTTGGGAAAATTACAATGCTGGAAATAAACAGCAGTGTGCAGAGAAAGAAAGTTGTTTTTTTCATAATTTGGTTTTTAAAATTAATCATTCTCTTAGGCCCACCAAGGATTTTCATTAGTTCTAAAATCTGTCTCTGACCACTGTTTTACAAGTACAGCATCATCATCAACATCAACATGCGCCAAGGCCAAAGATAAAGGCGCAGGTCCTCTAACTACTTTCCCATTTGTGTCATATTGACTTCCATGACAAGGACATATAAATTTATTCGCACCGCTATCCCATGGGACAACGCATCCTAAATGGGTACAAATAGCATTTAGTCCGAATTCTCCTATATCTCCTTCACTGTTAACAATTAAGTAAGTTGGATCTCCTTTGAGACCTTGCACTAAACTTCTATCTCCTGGTTGATGACTTGCTAGCCAACCGGTCTTTGTTACAGGGTTACCTAATTCATCTTTTGCAGAAGTTCCGCCACCGCCGCCGCCAGCTCTTAATGGCATAAAATAATTTGCTACAGGATATAAAGCTCCTAATGCGACACCAGTTGCTGTTCCAAATGTAAGAAGATTCATAAATTGCCTTCGACCCATGGATGGGACGTCATTGGAACTTAATTGAGTCATTCGATACTTGAGACTGTTATTTATTAGTTATTATGAATCAAATTGCATGATTTCTGTTGCAAATAGATAGGACTTTTAATAATTTAAAGTATAAGTTTTTATGAGATTGTTTATTATTAAATTATGAACCCTTTGGTAGTAGATGAGATTATCCATTACTTGATTCATCGATGGGGTAAAAAATATGACTTTAGACTTTTTAAAAGAGGAAAATATTTATATTTTCAAATGATGTGGGGTTTTTTAGGACAAGAATCTTTTCCATTAAATGAAGTGGAATATAAAAAATCAATAGCAGATAAAATTGAAATATTAAATAGATGCGGTTATTCAGATGAAGTAAGGGAATGGCTTAAAAAAGTAAATTCAAGACCAAGATTAGGAAGAGCTGTAAGCCTTCAACTACACATTAATGAGAGGATGAAAGAGTTTTTGATTTAAGGCTTTCAGATATGTAAGTTAGCCCAGCTCCTACAAAAAATAGAAAAATTATAGAAATTGAGAGCAAGGACATAGTTAAAGGATCTGTTGAAGGTGTTATTACCGCGGATAAGATCGCAGAGGAAATTACCACTATTTTCCAATTTGATAACATTTTTTCTGTAGTAATAATTCCAAGTGAACCAAGAATAAATTGCAAAACTGGTAACTGAAATGCTATTGCAGTACTTGACATTAACAATAAAACAAAATCAAAGTATCTCTCTATGGACCATGTTGGTTCAACTATATCAGCTCCAAAATTTATAAAGAAGTTTATTGCCGCGGGAACTAATATCCACCAAGAGAAAAGCAAGCCAAGAAAAAATAATAAACCTGATCCAAAAACAGCCGGTAAAATTAGGTTTTTTTCTTTTTTAGTTAAACCTGGAGAAATAAATAATATTAATTGATAAAAAATGTATGGAATAGAGACGATTATCCCGCTATATCCTGCTACTTTTATGGCAACAAATAAAAATTCTCCAGGAGCAAGTTGTAATAAATGTATATCACTTGCAGGAATCTCTAAAAATGAAATTAAAGGCTTAATTATTAAAAAACTAAAAAAAATGCAAATTAGTATCGAATAAATAGAATTTAGTACTCTTTGCCTTAGCTCTTCTAAATGATCAGTAAAACTCATCGAATCATAATTATTATTCTTACTATCTTCTTTCCTCTTCATTATTGTGCTTATTTTATAGTTTGAAATAGATAAACATTTATTTTATTTATAAAAAGCGTAATTTTGATTATTAGTAGCTATGAACTATTTACTTAATTTTGGATTCGTCGGATCAGGTAATAAAAATGGAGGAGCATCATTTAAAGAAGATTCTCCATATGTTTCATATTCTCTGTAACCACCCATTTTCCCATTTGTTTTCATCAAAGCACTTACGAAAGCAAGTAATAGAAAAACAGTTGGGGCTCCAATAATTAATGCTGCTCCGAACAAGTACCCTACAATAAATTCTGGGAAACTATGATTACCTAAAAATTCGTGGGTTCCAAGTAGAAAATCTAACATTTAACAAAATTATTTTTCTTATTATAGGCTAAATTGCTTTTTTAAGATTTTTTTTAATGTAATCTTTTCCTCTTGTAGGATTACCCCAAAGAATTTCTACATTATTGAACGAAACGCAACCAGGACCTCCTTTTGTGATTTTTTGGAGATCTTTTATATTCACAAGACTAATAGGGACTTTAATATTCATTTTTGCTTTACTAAATAAAGCTGCTAAATCTGCTGATATTTGAATATCTTCATCTGATGGGATTTGAGATGAAGACTTTAAAACAACATGGCTTCCAGGTGATTCTTGTGCATGGAACCAAAGATCACCTTTTTTTGAAAACTTAAAACTTATTAGATCATTTTGCCTCATATTTCTTCCTATTTGTACTGTTAAGCCTTTCGGGGTATTTATTTCTATTGGAGATGATTCTAATCCAGAGGCGTCTTTTGTTTGTTCTCTTATATTTTTGATTCTCAAATTAAACTCTCGACAAATTTCAGTTTTAATTTCGTCCAGTAAATTGATTCTAGTTGTCGGATTTTCATTTTTTAGAGAATTTAAGTTATCCAATAGAGCACTAAATTCTTCTAATCTATCCAGTTTGTTTTTATAAATATTCATCCTTTCTTTAATTAAATTTTGTGCTCTTTTTAGTTTTTTTGACTTTTTATAAAGCTTTTGACCTTTGATAATATCTTGTTTTTGTATTTCATGAGTCATGAATATTTTGTCAGCCTTTTCTTTGTATAGTTGATAATTTTCGGAGTTAATTAAAAGATCAGATTGCAATTTAAAATTTTTTTTCTCAAGATTTGTTTGTTTAAAAATTATCCCATCAATTTTTTTTATTAAGGCCTCAATTTTTTTTTGTTTTAAATGAAAATTATAATAATTTTCTATTCCATCAATTTGATCAATATTATCTTTGTTAATTATTTCATTCTTTAAAAACCAAACTGAATAAAAACAATTGTCAAAAATTGAAAAATTAAAGTTGTTTTTATTAAATCTTTCAATCCATATTTTCCAACTTTGGTATATCTTTTTTAAGTTTGTTTCACTTATAAAATCAATATTTTTATTCATTATTTCTTCACTTTCCAGATTACTAAAAGTCTCAAGTTGCTTTGTTAATATTGGACTTACACCTTGATAAGTATTTATTAAGCAGTATTTAAGTGATTCAGGAACTGAAGAAATAGACTCTTTCCATTCTTCATAAGATTCATTTGGACTAGGCTCCTTTTTCATATTTTGTGGAGGATCTGAATAGATATAGCCAGTGGAAACGACACGAAAGCTAGATTGATTAGATTTTATTTGTTTGCCAACTGCAATTATTTTTTGATTATTATCTAAATAAAAAATATTACTGTGTTTGCCCATTAATTCAAAAACTAAGTATTTTTTTATTTCATCTCCTGGCTTTTTTGCAAATCCAAATTTAATTACTCTCTCAAATTTATCTTGTTCTATGGTAACCAAAGCCATATATTTCAATCCGTATCTTAGTTGCTTGGAGAGTGTACTTTCAGTTCCTATTTTTTCAGGCCTATTTATTGTAAGAATTCGTGGAGAATCACTATCCCAAGATACTTCTATCCAAGTTTGGTTATTTATTCCTCTTAAACAGAATTGAATTATATTAGGTTCGGGTTGTTGAGCAGTTTCAAACCTTGATGGTAAAACTTCTTCTGATAAATCATGCAATACAGATTTTATAGATGTAATATCCATTATCTGAGGTACACCCTTTTGCATTATTTCTAAAAATTATTCACCAACATTCACTTTACTGTAAAAATTTTAATATGAAAAATTTAAAAAAACTAATAATTATCACAGGCCCTAGTGGAGTTGGGAAAGGTACTGTTGTTAAAGAACTTTTAGATAGAAATAAAAATATTTGGCTTTCTATTTCTGCAACAACAAGAAATCCTAGAGTTGGAGAGAAAGATGGTTTGAATTATTACTTTATAAGTGAAGAAAGGTTTAAAGATATGATCGATAAAAAAGAATTTCTTGAATGGGCCCAATTCGCAGGAAACTATTATGGAACCCCCTTATCTACTGTTAATGAAAAGATTGAAAAGGGATTTATTGTATTACTTGAAATTGAAGTTGAAGGTGCAAAACAAATAAAAGAAAAGTTCCCAGAATCTTTATCAATATTTTTTCTGCCTCCAAGCAAAGAAGAATTAGAAAAAAGAATAAGAAATAGAGGTACTGAAAAAGAGGAGGCAATAGATAGAAGACTTAGCAGAGCCAACTACGAAATTGCATCCTCGGATCAATTTGATTTTGTATTAACAAATCATGATGTTGATGAGACAGTAAAAGAGGTTTTCAAAATAATTAAGTCTTGAAAGTTCTTTTTGAAATCTCAGCTCATCGGATGAAATAATAAATCAGGAAAAAATCTATTAAATTCAATAATTATTCCAGCGGTAAGACTTAGCCAAACTGCTGCAACCACTGGAGCTGACCTGATAAATTTTGTGTTAAAGATTTTAAGCATTTGATTTTTAGAATTGTGTGGAATGATGTTTTATCTAGGACCATTAAGTGTAATATTATTATCCTTCTCTCTTAAATCACCATTTCTTCCTTGCTTATTGGCTAAGAGGGGCCATTGAGCACCTTTGATAAGGCATTTTTTCGCCAAGTCTAAATCAATAATAATTTCAAGGTCTGCTGGATTCTTAGTCTTTTTTGATTCAATCAAATACTCTCTTCCAGACCATCCTATAATTCCTGCAATATAAATAAATAATACACCAGGAATAAGTAAGTCACCTTCATGACCTCTATTTAAGAGTGCTCCCCATGGTTCAAGTGGTGGACCTATTATTAAATGAGGCAATCCATCGTCACCACAAGCTGCTTTGCCATATCTTTCAAATCTTGTGATATCTTTTTGAGTTTTAGCAGTACTTGCTCGTTCAATAAATTTAGGATTTTCTGAGCATGTTGTTAGAGCTGAGGCTGTATATTCTGTGCTAGCTCTATCTGCATTTAATGCTGGTCCATTAGCTGCTAAAGCAATTGGGGTTATTCCAAGAAAGAGAAAAACCGAAGTTATGATTGAAAAAAAGAATTTCATAAGTTGCAATCTTTAATTCCTTTGATGTGTTAATTAAGAAATTATTATTAAAATAAAACAGTATCGAATCAAATATGCACAAAGTTCTAGCTATTGAAACAAGTTGTGATGAGACGTCTGTCTCGATTGTTTCTAATAGTGGTGATATTTATAAAATACATTCAAATATTGTTGCATCACAAATTGAAGATCATTCTAAATGGGGAGGCGTGGTACCAGAACTCGCGGCGAGAAAACATTTAGAGTTACTTCCTTTTGTCCTAGAACAAGCTTTAGAAGAATCAAAAATTCGTATTGAAGAAATTGATGTTATAGCTTCAACTGTTACACCAGGATTAGTTGGCTGCTTAAGAGTTGGCTCTATAACTGCAAGATCACTATGTACTTTATACTCAAAACCTTTTTTGGGGATACATCACTTAGAGGGACATCTGTCTTCAATATTATTTTCAAAAAATTATCCCAAGCCTCCTTTCTTAACCTTACTTGTTAGTGGTGGACATACTGAATTAATTAAAGTTGGTGAGAGAAGAGAAATGCAAAGACTTGGAAGAAGTTATGATGATGCAGCTGGTGAAGCGTTCGATAAAGTAGGAAGATTATTGGGTCTTAGTTACCCTGGGGGGCCTGCAATTGCGAAAATTGCCAAAAAAGGTAATGCCTCAAAATTTGATTTACCTAAATGCAAGATCTCTGATAAGGAAGGGGGTTTTTTGAAATATGATTTCTCTTTTAGTGGTTTAAAAACGGCTGTATTAAGGTTGGTTGAAAAAATAAATTCAAGTGGAGATGAAATACCAATTTCAGACATTGCAGCAAGTTTTGAGAGGGTTGTCGCAGAGGTCTTGGTAGAGAGGACAATAAAATGTGCAAATGATTATGGTTTAGATAATATTGTCGTTGTAGGTGGAGTTGCGGCTAACAATACATTAAGAAAAATGATGATTAATGAAGCATGTAAAAAATCTATTAAAGTTCATTTAGCTCCAATAAATCTTTGCACTGATAATGCTGCCATGATTGGAGCAGCTGCTTTATTTAGACTCAAATTTAAGGCACATGAAAGTTCTCTTAAATTAGGAATTTCAGGAAGATTTCCTATTGACCAAGCAAACACTCTTTATGAAAAAAAACCTCCTTTTTAATACCAATGAAAAAACAATCCAAAATAGAGCTCAAAGAACCAACAAAGTTTGTTGATAAACAAGAGCTTAATTTATGGAAAAGAGGCTTTACTCCTCAAGCAGAAATTTGGAACGGAAGAATGGCAACAATAGGTATAGGAATAATATTGATTATTATTATTTTGATTAGTAAATTTTCATTTATATGAAAAACATATTAGAGTTTCTGTTCTTTATCTTTAAGGTAGATTTTTTAGTACTAAGTTTTTTAATTAACTCTTAAGTCTTTAATTATTAATTAATTAATAAATATTTTTTATAGTAGACTTAAAATAAGATTATTGATTTAATCAAATTAGTTAATATTTTTATTATAAAGAAATCTTTATGACGCCTGAAAGGCTTGGCTTACTTTGGGGTATAACAGTTTTTGCAGGGGCATGCGCACGTCTAATCTCTTCAATATCTGGATTTCCTAGTGTCGTAATTTTATTACTTTCTGGATTATTCATTGGCCGCTCAGGTTTAGGGCTTGTTGAACCCCTTGATCTTGGACAGGGACTTGAAACTATAGTGGGACTTTTAGTTTGTTTGGTTTTATTTGAAGGCGGATTAAATTTAAAATTACCTGAAGGAAATATTAGAAATACTGTTTTAAAAATTTCTTTAATAAGATTATTTATTTCATTGTCAGCAGGAATATTTGTAGCTCATTGGTTAGCAGGACTATCATGGCCGGTAGCTGGAGTATATAGTGCGATAGTTCTTGCTACTGGACCGACAGTAGTTTCACCCTTGGTAGACCAAATAAAATTAGTTTCTCCACTATCTGAGGTCCTAAAAGCTGAAGGATTGGTTCTTGAACCTATTGGAGCAGTTCTCGCTTTATTGCTATTAGAGTTGATATTAGGAGATCTACATGGGATTAAGGAGGTGTTTATTGCCCTAATGCAGAGATTAGGTGGAGGGGTTTTGATTGGTATAAGCTCTGGATGGTTGTTATCTGAAATCTTAAAGAAAATAAAAAATGAAGCATCATTTGGAATTGAGCTTCAAGTTACATTAGGATTTATTTTTCTCATATATGGAATTTGTGAGTATATTTTGCCTGAATCAGGTTTACCCGCTTCTGTTGCTGCAGGATTTATTGTAGGCAAAAGAGAAATTATTGATAAAGAAAGATTAGATAATTTGATTGGAGAATTAGCTCAATTAGCCATAACAGTCCTTTTCCCTCTCCTCGCGTCAGATGTCTCTTGGGGAGAATTAAGTCCACTAGGTTGGGGAGGTATTATTTGTGTATTAATGTTGATGATAATTGTACGTCCAATTACGATTTCACTGGCAACTATGGGAAGAGAATTAGATATGAAACAAAGAGTATTTTTAGCGTGGCTAGCGCCAAGAGGAATAGTTACTGCCGCTGTCGCATCTCTTTTCTCAATAAGACTTGAGCAGGCAGGCGTACTCGGAGCAGGTCGTCTCCAAGGCTTGGTTTTTCTAACGATATTAATGACTGTTGGAATTCAAGGCCTTACGGCAAGACCTCTAGCTAATTTTTTGAATTTAATTGACAAGGAAATATAGTTAAATAAAACATCTTTCAATTAGAGGTATATCAATTTTGTTTTCAGAGAATAATTCCCAACTTTGAATTAAATCTGGTCCGCTAAGACACCCAAAAAAAGCTACTCTTAAAGACTTCATTAAAATCCCTTTCTTTATGGAATGGGAAACTGTAATTTTGTTGATTATTTCTCGAGCTTTATCGTTAGTAACCTTAGATATATTTTCTTCTTTTAAATAGAAAAGAATATACTTCAACGATTCTTTCGCCTCTTTCTTATTTTTTAGGAATTCTTCACCTTCTTTTTGCATTTGAGATAAGAAAAAAAAGGGCTTTGACTGATCAATTCCATCCTTTAATAGAATCATTGAGTCTTGAATCAAATTTGTCAATTTCAAATCCCATTCTTTAGAAGGAGATTCCCAACCCATATCGTTCCAGTATTTCTTAATTAATTTACTTAATTGTGTTAATTCCATTTTTTTGATGTATTGGGAATTAATCCAATTAAGTTTTTCCCAATTAAATTTGGCACCAGCTTTATTTACATCTGACAAATTAAAAACTTTAGATATTTCTGATAAGGAAAGAATTTCACTCTCAGGAGCTTTTATTGACCATCCTAAAAAGGCCATGTAATTTGCTAAAGCTTCTGGCAAGTATCCCATTTCTTTAAATTCATCGATGGAAGTTACACAATCACGTTTAGATAGCTTTTTACCTTCACTATTTAAAATTAGAGGGGTATGAGAAAAAATTGGTAATTTAAAATCTAAAGCTCTATAAATTAATATTTGTTTTGCAGTATTTGAGATATGATCTTCACCTCTTACAACATGAGTAATATTCATGAAATTGTCATCTACTACAACAGCAAGATTATATAGAGGGTCGCCTATCTCATCACCTATGGCTCTTCTTGATAAAACTAAATCTCCTCCAAGATCCTTACCTTTCCATTTGATTTCACCTCTAATTTGATCTTCCCATTTTATTTCTGTTTGCTCATCAATTTTAAATCTGATTACAGAAGATTTTCCTTGAGATATAAATTCTTTAATCTCTTTAGTTGTGAGATTTCTATGTCTATTATCATGCTTTGGCGGTAAACCACTTCTTTTTTGTTTTTCTCTAAGCTCGAAAATCTCACTTTCTGTAGCGAAACATCTATAGGCAGCTCCAATTTCTAAAAGTTTTTTAATATAATTTTTGTGAATAGAAACTCGTTTACTTTGTTTAATAGGCTCTTCATCCCAATTAATTCCAAGCCAATTTAATCCATCTAATATATTTGCTGTATATTCAGATTTAGATCGGATAATGTCTGTATCTTCAATTCGAATCAGAAACTTTCCATTAGTCTTTTTAGCATACAACCAATTAAATAGTGCTGTTCTTGCTGTACCTATATGTAATGTTCCAGTTGGACTTGGTGCTAACCTTAAACGTTTTTCCAATTTCCTTTAGAAAAGAACGGGACCGACGGGATTCGAACCCGCAACTTCCGCCGTGACAGGGCGGTGCTCTAACCAGTTGAACTACGGTCCCAAAAATTTGTTCTAATTTAATTAGAGAACTGATTTTAAAACTATCAAACCATAATACTTAATTTATGGTGTTGTAATAAAAACATTCATAATTTGAGGATATAAAGAAATAATTTAGTTTCTTTTTTAAGAAGGTAACTAAATTATCTTCATTAGGGCCTAAAACCCGCTGGTTCAATTAATCGAACTTGGTTACCTCGAGCTGTAAATTCTCTGCCTTGATCGCTTTGAACAACAACTCTTCCTCCAGATTTTACTCTGATGACTCTTGCACGAACCCATCCTAAAGCAGCTGATTCGAGGACTTTAACTACATCCCCTGGTTGAAGATCTAACTCCATCTCAATGAAAAAAATAATTTACAAATGTTGATCCAAACGCGCCGTGGAGGATTTGAACCCCCGACATCAGGTTTTGGAGACCTGCGTTCTACCAACTGAACTAACGACGCAATAAAGAGATTATAAGCGCCTTTATGACCATTAGGTTGAAATAACTTTACATCCTTATCGATCAAAGCGTTGTTTTACGCGAGTAGCTTTTCCTACTCTATCCCTTAGGTAGAATAATTTAGCTCTTCTTACTTTACCTCTACGTTCTACTTTTAGAGAGGCGACTTGAGGACTATGTAGCATAAATACTCTTTCAACCCCAATCCCTTGGAAAATTCTTCGTACTGTTATTGTCTGGTTAAGGCCTCCATGTCTCTTCGCAATAACAACTCCTTCGTAAGGTTGAACTCTCTCTTTGTTACCTTCTGTAATTTTTACTCCAACTTTTACAGTATCACCGACATATATCTCGGGTAATTGTTTTTTTAATTGTTCTCTTTCAAACTCTTTTATTAAATTCGATGAACTTAAGGTTGTGTTTGTTTTGGTAATTAGTTCTTTTTCTTTATTCTCAAGAGATAAATCTGTGGCTATGCCAGTTTCATTAATGATTTCTGACTCTTTTTCTTGTTTCTCTTTTACCATTTTATGCTCGATAGTTCTACATGATTATCATTTTAACCTTTCGCCTCGCCTTTAGTAACCTTTTTAGGAAATGAAATCTTTTTGGAAAACATTTGAAAACCAGTTATTAGCATCCAAATAAGTCCCAAAGAATTCAAGATAACGTATATCAGTTCTCCATTATCTCCAAGCCACTCCCCTTCATGTAGTGACATTAACCAGTGAACCTCATCTCTTGAGTAGCCTAAAAGATCCTTTGAAACTCTATAGGATATGCCAGTTAAAGCCGAAATTAATAATGGGAGGAAAACCCAAGGTGCCAATAATTTATGAAATTGCCTAGAATTGTTAATAAATTTCATTTTCTGTTTTTCTTCCTAATAGATTTAATGTAGCCACGCAGACTATGGCTATTTTGATGATATTTACTTAATACTATTATTTATTCCAATGAAACATTTTGCAGATCTTTTATTAAATAAAAATAATTCTAAATCCAATGATCAAGTTCCTTTTATCCAAAGAAGAAGGGGAATCGAAATAAAGTCTTCAAGAGAAATAAATTTGATGAAGAAATCGAGTAGGATTGTTGGGACAGTTTTGAAAGAGATAAATGACCTTGTAAAACCAGGAATGAGCACAAAAGATTTGGATGATTTTGCTGAAAAGAGGATAAGAGAAATGGGTGCTGTGCCAAGTTTTAAGGGTTATCATGGGTTCCCATCAAGTATTTGTTCAAGCATTAATAATGAAGTTGTGCATGGCATACCAAATAAAAATAAAATTATTAAGGATGGTGATCTTGTAAAAATTGATACTGGGGCTTATCTAGATGGCTTTCATGGAGATAGTTGCATCTCTATTTGTGTAGGTGAAGTAAGCGAGCAAGCTAAGAAACTTAGTGATGTAGCCTTCCAAGCTTTGTTTGCTGGACTTTCGAAAATTAAAGCAGGTAATACTCTGCTTGATATTGCTGGTGCAATTGAGGATACTGTTAGATCCAATGGATTCAGTGTTGTTGAGGACTATACAGGTCATGGTGTAGGAAGAAACCTTCATGAAGAACCATCTGTTTTTAATTTCCGAACTAACGAATTACCGAATGTTGTACTTCGTGAGGGTATGACATTAGCTGTAGAACCTATTGTTAATCAAGGCACCAAGTTTTGTAAAACTTTAAATGATAAATGGACAGTAATAACAAAAGATGGAAATTTATCAGCACAATGGGAACACACAATCGTAGTAATGAAAGACGGTATAGAAATTTTGACAGATAGAGATTTTTAGTTGATATCCTTAGATATTTTTAAAATTTTGCAATATAAGAAAAAATATAATTCTTTAATGGGAAATAG
Source organism: Prochlorococcus sp. AG-670-O17 (assembly GCA_003211315.1). GTDB lineage: Bacteria > Cyanobacteriota > Cyanobacteriia > PCC-6307 > Cyanobiaceae > Prochlorococcus_A. The sequence continues at coordinate 19,986 of QCTC01000006.1, forward strand.
AAAGTATGAAAGAGGATTAGGGCTTATGATAATTAAAAAAATATTTAAATTCGCAAAATTATATATGTTGTTAGATACAAATTCTGCACTCATAATTCCAATGGGGTTTAATTCTGACTTGAAAGGACCTAAGATAATTTTTTTAATTTTTAATTTTTTCTTTTCATTTTTGTCTAGAAGGTTTTTTTTAAAGGAAACTAGTTGTCCTATAAGCGATTTACTTATTTCGTAGGAAGGATTTAAAGCTGGCAATATTTCTGCTTCAGAGGTATTTATCCAAATTTCCTTTGCAATTTGTGAGTTGTTTTTGAAAGCAATTTCTTCAAATATATTAAGAAATTTGAATTTACTTAAGGCATTTATTTCTATTGAATTTTCATATTTTGAATTTTCTTTACTTATATCGTAGATTCCATGATTCAAAATTAAGATATCAATTTTTTTTAGGTGCTCTTTTAATAAGAATTCTTTCCCGCATTGCCATTCAATCCATTCGTTAGGAGATTCGTTAGTTATTTCATGATTTTTTTTACTATGAGTAAACCCTATAACTTTATACCCTTTTTTACGAAATAACTTTGTTAATTCTTTCCCTAAAGCTCCTGAAGCGCCTGTAATACCAATAGTTTTTCCCCTCATTATATTTTCGGATTTTGTATGACTCTGTTCAAAGAACTATAAATTATAAAAATATTTTACTTTGTACCATAGTTTTTAATTTATTTGATTAAAAGTATTAAATAAATAATTGTTTAGTTCTTAAAAAAATATTATCTTAAATTTATGGATAAATTAATTCTTTTATTATGAGTCAGGTATTGTTAATTGGTTCGTGCGAATCTTTTAGTGGTAAGTCAGCATTAGTACTTGGGATATCAAAAAAACTTTTAGAACAAGGAAAAAAAATACGTGTAGGAAAACCATTAGCAACTTGTATTGAACTTACTAATCTTCCTTCAATGACTTATGAAGGGCTAATAGATGATGACGTTAAATTTATTGGTTCTACCTTAAATCTTGCAGAAGAAAACTTAATACCTTCAGTAGGATTGTTAGATAATATATCTGCTGAGAAAAGAATTACGAATAAAGACCTAACTCCAGGTAAAGGGTTTGAACAAATAGAGGCATTAGTAAATGACGATTTTGATGGGTTAAATATTCTTGAAGCAGCAGGTAGCCTCAATGAAGGAATGATTTATGGTTTGAGTCTTCCGCAACTTGCAAAAAATTTAAACGCAAAAGTCCTCATTGTTAATCAATGGGAGGATAGTAAAAGCGTAGATGCTTTACTAGACGCAAAAAAACAATTAGGAGATCATTTTGCAGGAGCCGTATTGAATGCTGTTGTTCCTGAGCAAGTTGAAAAAATAAAAAATTCAATAATTCCCTCTCTTGAAGAGATGAACATAAAAGTATTTGGCGTGATGCCCAAATCTCCTTTACTCAGAAGTGTCACTGTAGGGGAACTTATCAGAAGGTTAGATGCAAAAGTAATTTGCTGTCCTGAAAAAGAACAATTACTCGTTGAAACATTAAGCATTGGTGCTATGGGAGTCAACTCTGCAATGGAATTTTTTAGAAGAAGGAGAAATATGGCTGTAGTAACAGGAGCCGAAAGAACTGATATCCAACTTGCAGCTTTAGAAGCTTCTACCCAATGTTTAATTCTTACTGGTTTGGGGGAACCTCTATTACAACTGATCCATAGAGCAGAAGAGTTGGAAGTGCCAATTTTAAAAGTAGACTTAGATACTCTTGCTTCAGTAGAAATTATTGAACAAGCTTTTGGTCATGTCAGGATACATGAATCAATAAAAGCATCTTATGCTGTTCAATTAGTTCAAGAGCATGTAAATCTAAAAAATATTCTTGAAACTTTAGATTTTCCCTGCAATTTTTCAGATAAATGCTAATTTCAAATATAGTAACCGTTTTATTTTGAGTCGTTCTTTAGACCTACCCTCAACAGAAGGTGTTGATACCCTAGCTCAGGAACTTGCAAAACTTCAGGATAATGGGAAAAGAAGGATTGCTTTTTTGGGTAGTAGACATGTCCCTGTAGTTGACATTCACTTGATCGAACTAATCGCAAGATCGTTGGCGGAAGAAGGACATAGTATCCTTACCTCTGGATCTCAAGGAGTTAATGCAGCCGTAATAAGAGCAGTTTTAGATATTAATCCGTCTTTGCTGACTGTCCTTTTACCACAGAGCTTAGATAAGCAATTACCTGAAATCAAAAACCAATTAGAGAGCGTTATGCATTTGGTTGAGAAAAGCGAAAATGATGAGTTACCATTGCCAATGGCAAGTAGTCTTTGCAATCAAGAAATTATTAATAGATGTGATCAATTAATTTGTTTCGCTTTTCACGATAGTGAAACTTTATTAAATAGTTGTAGATGTGCTGAAGAAATGGGTAAGGTTGTAAGTTTGTTATTTTTTGATTAAATAAACTCCTTTTATTTTTCTTTGAGTTTATTTGGGGTAATAATTAAACTAATTTAAATTAAAGTAATGGCAGAAAATTTTTCATTTGATGTGGTTTCTGATTTTGATAGGCAAGAATTGGTCAATGCTTTGGATCAAGTTAAGAGAGAGATTTCTCAAAGATATGATCTTAAAGGAACAGATACCTCCTTGGATTTAGAAAAAGACAACATTTTTATAATTACAAATAGTGAATTAACTCTAAATTCAGTGATTGATATTATTAGACAAAAGGCAATAAAAAGAAAACTATCTTTAAAAATTTTTGATTTCAACAGTATTGAAGTAGTAAGCGGAAATAAAGTAAAGCAAACCATCACCTTAAAGAAGGGACTTAATCAGGAAATTGCGAAAAAAATCAGTAAAAATATTAGAGATGAAATAAAAAAGATAAATGTAAGCATCAATGGAGAAACATTAAGAGTAATGAGCAAAAGCAAAAATGATCTTCAATTGGCAATTAAGTTACTTGAAAATTTGGAGGAGAAATATGAAATTCCTCTGCAAGCTAATAATTATCGATAGGATATTAATAATTAAGTTCTTATAATGACTGGTTATTCAAAATCTCTTCTAGATTCATTGTCCTTAAAAATAAAAGATTATCCACGTTTTTCACTAACAGAAATTGAGAAATTTTGTTGGATGGCTGCCCATGAGTATAAGCATGGAGTCTTACCTTCTGAATACGATATAAGAGAAATAGATGAAGATCTTTATTTACAATTATTGCAGAAATTTAAAGCAAAGTAACTTATAAAATTTAATTGTTAATTACGTAAACTAATTATTAAAAAAATATTTTAATTAAATACTTAATCAATGCATTAATTAATTTCTTTAAATATGATTATTAAAAAGCATATTTAAATGTCAACATCTTTCAAAAATGTCACCCCAACTGGTCCAGGAGGAACAGCTACGCTACTAATTGTTTTATCTTTTACTGGCTTTCTTTTGCTTACACAATCGTTATTTGTTGTACCCTCTGGACAAGTAGCTGTAGTAACTACCTTAGGAAAAGTAAGTGGTGGTTCAAGAAGGGCAGGATTAAACTTTAAGATTCCCTTCGTTCAGTCGGTTTTCCCCTTTGATATAAAAACTCAAGTTCAACCTGAGAAATTTGAAACTTTAACAAAAGATCTTCAAGTTATTAGAGCAACAGCAACTGTCAAATATTCTGTTAAGCCAGATGAAGCAGGCAGAATTTTTGCAACAATTGCTAGTAGAAATAGTGATGTTTATCAAAAGATAGTTCAGCCTTCTTTACTTAAAGCTCTAAAATCTGTTTTCTCACAATACGAATTAGAAACAATAGCAACTGAATTTAATGTTATTTCTGAAAAAGTTGCCTCTACCGTAGCTGAGGAATTGAATTCTTTTGATTACGTAGATGTTAAAAGCTTAGATCTTACTGGATTAGAAATTGCAGAGGAATATAGAGCAGCAATTGAACAGAAACAAATTGCAGGACAGCTACTTTTAAGAGCTAAAACAGAAGTTGAAATTGCTGGACAAGAAGCTTTAAGATACGAAACTCTAAACAAAGGCTTAAATGATCAAGTCCTCTTCAAACTATTTTTAGATAAATGGGATGGAAGTACTCAAGTGGTTCCTGGTCTTCCTGGCACTAACGGATCAATGCCCCCAGTTATCGTAGGCGGACAAAAAAGATAATATATTAGTTTTTTATAACATCAAAAGATTGATCGAAGGCTTCTAGTGTTCGATCAATTTCTTCTTCACTGTGAGCTAAAGAAGTAAATCCAGCTTCAAACGGACTTGGAGCTAAATATATACCTCGTTTGAGCATCTCCCTATGTAATTTGCCAAAGAGTTGTGAATTATTTGTTTTAGCTTCTTCGAAATTTCTTACCGGTCCTTCACACAAGAAAAATCCGAACATTGCACTTACACTCCCACCATTTATTGCAATACCATTATTTTCAGCAGATTGCATAATACCTTCAATTAACCTAGAGGTTGTTGACTCAAGTTTTTCGTATGTACCTTCTTGTTTAAGTAACTCAAGAGTTTTAATACCAGCAGTCATTGCTAGGGGGTTTCCGCTCAAAGTTCCAGCTTGATAAACAGGCCCAGATGGTGCGACCATTGACATTATTTCTTTTCTACCTCCATATGCTCCTACGGGCAAACCCCCCCCAATCACTTTACCGAGGGTTGTTAAATCAGGCGTAACTCCGAATTTTTCCTGAGCTCCTCCATAGCTAATTCTGAAACCAGTCATGACTTCATCAAAAACTAGTAAAGATCCATTTTCAGTTGTGAGCTCTCTCAATCCTTCAAGGAAACCAGGTTCAGGAGTAATAAATCCTGCATTACCCACTATAGGTTCAAGAATTACTCCTGATATTGCATCTGGATTCTCAGCAAATAATTTTTTTACAGCTTCAAGATCGTTGTAAGGAGCAGTTAGAGTATTTGCTGTTGTAGTTCTTGGAACCCCTGGAGAATCTGGTAAGCCTAAAGTCGCGACTCCAGAACCAGCTTTTACCAAAAACATATCAGCATGACCGTGATAGCAGCCATCGAATTTTATTACTTTATCTCTTCCTGTAAATGCTCTCATTAGCCTTAAAACTGCCATACAGGCTTCAGTCCCACTGTTTACAAATCTAACCATCTCAACAGATGGAACAGCATCTATTACCATTTCGGCAAGTTTGTTCTCTAAAACACACGGTGCTCCAAAACTAGTGCCTTTTTCAATTGCTTCTTGCAAAGCTGTAATTACTTCAGGATGCGCGTGTCCACAAATGGCTGGTCCCCAACTACCTATGTAATCAATATACCTATTCCCATCAATATCCCAGGCATAGGGACCTTTTACTCTATCAAAAACAATTGGCTGACCACCAACAGACTTAAATGCTCTTACTGGGGAACTAACCCCTCCTGGCATTAATTCTAAAGCTGAAGAGAAAACTTCTTCAGAAAGAGTAGTATTTAATATGTCAGTCAAAATTTAAATGAATGTAGTTTTGAGAAAATTTCATCATGTTCTAACTTAGAAATAAGTAAAAATTTTGTCAATCAGATTGAAATTCTACATTATGATATTTTTATTGTGATACTTTGGAATGAAAATAATTAATTTTGAGGAAAATTTGCTATAAAATTTGTCTATTTCTAAATTATTCTTTAATATAAAGCGTTTTGAGGTTTAAAAAAAATTAGGATATTTTGGAATTACATTTCGAAAAGATCATCTTCAACATCAAAGTAATCTTCATTTGGATTATCAATTTCTATATTAATTATAACTGGAGCATGATCACTAGGTTGTAAATTTTCTCTTTGATTCCTATCTATTACACAGCTTTTGAGTTTTGACGAAAGATTTTTACTGATATAGATGTGGTCTATTCTCCAACCTTTATTTAGCTCATATGCATTATTACGGTAATCCCACCAACTCCAATGCCCAGTATTCTTCTCGAAAATCCGAAAAGAATCAATAAATCTTCCTTTAAGAACATTATTAAGTGCTTCTCTTTCCATCTTTGAGGCCATTATTCCCCCTTCGTATTTTTGAGGAGTGTGAATATCTATTTCGCTTGGAGCTATATTAAAATCTCCTACGAAACAGACAAGATCATCATATTTCACTTGCTCATCTAAGAATGCAGACAAATGATTTAACCATTTAATCTTATAATCGTATTTTTCAGAATCTAATGAAGACCCGTTTGGAACATAAACATTTATTATTTTTAACCCATTGATATCTGCAGAAATTAACCTTTTTTGCTCATTAATGTCTAAAGAAAATTCCTCCTCTTTATTCTCATTAGTAAATCCTTTATTTACATTTTCAATCTTAAATTTACTTATTATTGCAACACCATTGTAAGATTTCTGCCCATGAATAATAACTTCATAACCTAATTCTTCAAAATGCGATAAAGGGAAAGCATCATCTATAACTTTAGTTTCTTGTAGACAAAGGATATCTGGATTTACTTCATTAATCCAATTAGTGATTTGAGAAAGCCTTGTTCTTACAGAGTTTACATTCCAAGTTGCTATTAACAATTTTTTACTAAATTATGTAAAATTAAAATAGCAAACAATTTTAAATCTTAAATTTTTTTGAAATTAAACAAAATGAAATTCAAACTAAATAAAAAGGTATCAAAATTAGGGAAAGTTTGCATTTTGTTTATTTCATTCATCAGTATTAAATCAACTATATTAATTGCAGAAGAGTCATACTTGAATGAAATTGAAATTGATAGCTCAACAAAAATTGATGCAAATAGCTCAGATTTACCTACTAACCCTTTTGAAATAGTTGAGATGCTAAGAAGAGCTAACAGTATGAATGATGCAACTAAGCCATCTGATGCTATAGATGATGCTTTAAAATTATTTAATAATATTGAAGAAAAAGAAAGTCTTTAATTCAATAAATATCTTCTTAAAAACATTTATCAAAAAACTTAATATGATTAAAAATCCTATCCAAGAAGTTACAAATAAATTACAATACAGGGCAATAGGAATAGTTAAAGGCATTTATAAGCCAAATAAGATTGATCAATTAAATCGAGGAACATTAACTGATAAGGAAGGAAAAATAATTGAAACAGTTATTCTTGGTAAAGCTATAGCTCTGATAAAAAAATATATAGATTTAGAGAAGGATTATTTTTGGATTGTTTATCCAAGAAATAAAAACATTAACAATCTACATTTGCAGGTAGCCGGTATATGGGACCCTTATCAGTTAAATCAAGTTGATAAAAATTCTGAAAAGGATCCTAATAAATTATTAGAAGAATTAAATTTAAACAATAATTATTTTTCTATAAGAGGAGAAATGGTTTATGTAAATACACAAAAGAAAGAGATTGTTATAAAGATTTGTTCTTCTCCTCCTTCAAAGAGATCGAAATATTCAACTTTTAAAATTATTATTGAAGGTGAGATCTCTCTTCAATTTCTCAATAACTTTGTAAGCCTCGATGTAATTAGGGATGGAAGTACACTGCGAATGGTTAAGTACGAAATTATCGAAAAAATAAAATCTAAAAAAGTGTAGTATCGTTTATTATTGTCAAGTTTTTATCTCTTGAATTTTTATTATTCAAAAATCTATAAAGAGTTATGGAAGAAATATTAATTGAGTGTTCTCCAGGGGTCTCTGGTGATATGTTATTGGGCGCTTTTTATGATTTGGGTGTACCAAAATATGAAATTGAAAAAACACTCGCATGTTTTGGATTAGAAAATTTATATTATTTAAATTTTAGAGAATCTCAAAATTGTTCAATTCGAGGAATAAAGGTTGACGTGGAAAAAGTTGATCAAAGTACTAAAAGAGATTGGAACAATATTAAGGATTTAATACTGAAGGCTCAATTAGAAAAACAATTAAAAAAAAGAATTTATGAAGTCTTCGAGTCTTTAGCTATAGCAGAAGGAAGAGTTCATGGTATTGATCCAGAAGAAGTTCATTTTCATGAGATCGGTGCAATCGATTCCTTAGTAGATATTATTGGAGTATGTACTTCAATTGAATATTTAAAGCCAAAAAAGGTTTTCTGTAATGAACCAACTTTAGGGAGAGGTTTTATTCAGGCTGATCATGGCAAGCTATCAATACCATCTCCTGCGGTAATAGAGTTATTAAGAAAAAGAAATATTAAAGTGATCTCAAGTATTGATTCTATAGAGGGTGAATTGTCAACTCCAACAGGAATAGCCTTACTTTGTAATTTAGTTGAATCTTTCCAAATTCCTTATAAATATTCTATTGATTCGTATGGAGTAGGTCTTGGGAATTTAAAACTTCCATGTCCAAATTTGGTCAGGGTTTTAAAAATTAATTCTAAAGATGAGAATATTATAGATAAAAAAATTAGTCCAAGATATGAGGAGGTTTGTGTTCAAGAGGCATGGATTGATGATCAAACATCTGAAGAAATAGCTAATTTATTGGAGCTATTTAGAAAAGAAGGAGCTTATGATGTTTCCTCTCAGACAATTAATATGAAAAAAAACCGAATGGGGTTTTCTCTCCAAGTTATCTTACCTATTGAAAAGCAAGAATATTTCAGGAAAATATGGTTCCAATATTCTACTACTATAGGATTAAGAGAAAGAAAACAATCGAGGTGGGTTTTACTAAGAAGAAAGGGGGAATGTTTAACAACTTTTGGAAAAATTAAGTTTAAGCAATCAATGAAGCCTAATGGAACTATTTATATGAAACCAGAGAATGATGAAATTTTAAGATTGCAAATTGAGAATAATAAAACAGCAAATGAAGTAAGAAATATAATTAGAGAATCATGCGAAGAATTTAAAGCTTTTGAAGATTGGAAATAAGATTTAATATGCAAAAGATATATTTTCAAAATCTTTTAAAGAATATTAATTTTACAATCCTGAAAAAACTTTTTTTTATTTTAAGCGTATCTTACTTCTCTTTTTATTTTTTTAAAAATTTTGATCAAATTTCATTGAATATTAGTTTTGCTAGAAATAGAAATTATTTATTTTTTTCATTTTTATTTTGTATATTAAGTATTTTTTTTAATGCACTAGCTTGGAAAAGTATTGTTGTTTGGTTTGGTAGAACTAAGACAAAAAAAAGTTTAGTTTCCTTTTATGTTCTTACTAATATTCTTAAATATGTCCCAGGAGGTATTTGGCATTTCTTTGAACGATATAACTTTCTAAAAGATATTAGTAATCCTCAAGTAGCTTTTTATTCGACACTTGTTGAACCTTATTTTATGCTGTGTTCATCTTTCTTCTTGGCTTCAATTGGTATAATTAATTCCCCATTTTATTTTTTATTACTCATACCCTTGGTATTTCTGAATAGAAGATTAATTTACATAATTTTGCAAAGGTTAGAAACCTTAAAAGGTAAAACCATTAGTGCTTTAAAAATTAATAATGGTAAGTATCGATTCGAGGAAAGAATAAAAATAATTTCTTTCTTCCCTGCGAGAGCTTTTTTAATTGAAATTCTTTTTGTATTATCAAAATTTATTGGATTTATTATTTGCTTTTATGTAGTTAATTTAGATAACCAATATAGTATTTTTTATTTATTGGTAATTTTTTGTTTGTCCTGGGCTATTGGATTAATAGTTCCAGCAGCCCCAGGAGGGGTAGGTGTATTTGAGGCATGTTTTCTTTTTTTTATTGATAAAAATATTCCGCAAAATATAATTCTTTTAGTTTTAATCTATTTTAGATTGATATCTACTTCGGCAGATTTATTTTTAGGCCTGCCTTTCTTATTACGAAAATTTTTAAAAAGAATTTAATTCTTTTTTTCTAAACTTGGAATTAAGGTACTTGATGCAATTAGTCCTAAGATTGTTATGAAGATTGCAGGTAATATAGCTTCTGCCATTCTCTCATCTCCAGCATATTGATATATCCTTACAGATAATGTATCAAAATCGAAAGGTCTAAGAATAAATGTAATTGGTAATTCCTTAAGGGTGTCTACAAATACTAAAAGTGATCCAACAAATATTGGACCTTTTAATAGTGGAATATGTATCTTTTTGATAACATCAAGCCAATTAGAGCCAAGCCCTTTTGCAGCCTCATCAAGCCTATAAGATATTCTTTCAAACCCAGAATCAAGAGAACCTTTTGAAATAGTTAAAAAACGAACTACATAACCCCAAATTAGAAGTAATACAGCAATAAAATGGAATTTTGAATTGGAAATAGTTATTAACGATATAGCTAATACTGAGCCGGGTATTGCATATCCAATACCAGCAGGGAATGTTATTAATCTCATAAATAAGTTCTTATTCTGACGATTTGCAAAAGTTATTATTATAGAAAAAATTAATGTTACTAATGCTGCAATTATTCCTAGGCCTATAGTTCTAAAAGTAAGAGATAGTAATTCTGAGGTGAATCCTTTTTTTAACTGATCAATATTTAAAAGTAACCAAGAAAATGGAACTCCAATAGAAAATAATGGTGGTAATAAAGTAAATAAAACTGCTATAAAAGACCTATTTCCTCTCAACTCAAATCCCAACGAATCAAATGAAGCAGGATTTTCACTCCAAAGTTTAGTTTTCTGTCTCGAAAGTTTTTCCAATAAAATTAAAGTAAAAACTATAATTAAGGCAACTAATGACAATCCAATTGCGCTCTTAGGATTCCCTTCAATAATCCAATTCTCAGTTATCCCTTTAGAAATACTTGGAATATTTAATAACTCAACTGTTCCTAATTCATTCATAACTTCCATACACATAAGGCTGATGCCAGTTATTAATGCTGGGAAAGCCATTGGAAGAGCAATTTTAAAAAAGCTGCCCCATGGTCCAACCCCTAATCCTCTACTAGCATTAATTTGATTAACTCCAAACTTATTAAAACTTTCATTAGCAAGTAAGAAAACATAAGGGTAGGTAGTAATTGAAAGGATAAGAACTCCCCACCAAAACCCAGTTATTTGATATCCCAAAATACTTCCTAAATCCTGTAAAACTGCAGTTAATAAATATGCTGGAATTGCTAGTGGTATTAATTGACAAATACGAAGAGGTTTCCTTAATCTAAATTCGCAATTAGATGTTAACCAACCATTTAAGGTCCCTAACCCTCCTCCAAATAAACTAGTAAGTATTAAAAGTTTTAAAGTGCTAAATATTTCTTTTCTTCCAGTAATACCTAATGAAAAATTTCCACCTAAAATAAAATCTATTCCTTCAATTAAGAAATTAAAAATTGGAATTATAACTATAACTGCAACTATGAATGAAGCAATATTTAAAGGCTTTAAATTTGATAGTAATGTCCTTATTTGTTTAATAAAAATTTTCAAATATTAAATAAAACTTTATTATGCTTTGTTTTTAGAATTATATCTACAACAATCAAGTTGATTCTTAATAGTTTGATGATCTAAATTTTTTCCTATTAGAACGATTTTATTTGATTTTTTATTTTCCCATTTATAATCATCAAGAGAAAAACGTTTACCAGATAAATGAAAAACATGTTTTCTTTCGCTTTCCATAAACCATAAAATTCCTTTAGCTCTAAATACATTTTGTGAGATTTGATTATCTAAAAAATTTTGAAACTTTCTTAAAGAAAATGGTTCATCCGTCTTAAAAGAAATAGATGTAAATCCCTCGATGTTGTTAATTAAATCATGTGAATGGGAAGAGCGATCACCTGAATGGGAAGAGTGATCATGTGAGTGGGAAGAGTGATCATGTGAATGGGAAAAGTGATCATGTGAATCTTCATTTTTATTCATATTCTCTTTAAAGTGAAAAGTATCTGTTTCAAAAAGTCCCACACTCATTATTGTTTGCAATCCAACTTCACTATTTATCGATCTTAAAATTCTTGGTTCTTTTTTTATCCCATTAATGTGGGATTCTATTTTGTTTAAATGTTCTTTAGTTACTAAATCACATTTATTGAGAAGTAAAATATCTCCATATAAAATTTGTGAGTAGGCAACACTAGAGTTTTTTAAATCAAAATCAAAGTTATCTGCATCAATAAGAGTAATAATCGAATCTAATCTTACTTTTTCTCTAAGATCACCCCCGGCAAAAGTCATTGCTACAGGGAGTGGATCTGCAAGCCCAGTAGTCTCAACTATTAAATAATCTATTTTTTCAGGTCTATTTAATATTTTAGAAACAGTGTTTAATAATTCTCCATTTATTGTGCAACAAATGCACCCGTTATTTAATTCGATCATATCTTCAGCAGTTTTTATAATTAATTCATTATCAATTCCTATCTCTCCAAATTCATTAACTAAAACAGCAGTTTTAATACCAACTTGATTTTTTAAAATGTGATTTAAGAGTGTAGTTTTACCTGAACCCAAGAATCCACTAATAATAGTAATAGGGAGTAATTTTTCTGCCATTTTGATGGTTCTTTTTAAAACGTTTATAGTTTATTTAATTTTAAATTATTTTTCGAAAATATCATTAATTTCTGCAGCGATTTTTTGATCTAAATTAGTAATACCCCCTAAATCATGTGTACTGAGTTTAATTATTACTTTTGAATAGACATTTCCCCAATTGGGATGATGATTATGTTTTTCGCAAATCAAAGCAATCTTTGTCATAAAAGAGAAGGCCTCTATAAAATTAGTAAAATTAAATTCTCTTTCAATATGATTAGCCATAATTCCCCATCCTCGTATTTTTGCAGATAGTTCATTTAATTCCTCATTTTGTAAAAGGTATGGTTTCATTAATATTTATTGTGACTATGTACTACTATAGATACTTTAAATTTTTTCCCCAATAATATGAGCACTTAGACTTCTTTTTTTTGTAATAAATCGATGTTCCCACAAATAAATTGCTTGCCATGTGCCAAGTATAATTTCCCCTTTTTGAAAGCTTAAAGACAAATTAGTATTTGTTAAGGAAGTTTTAATATGAGCTGGCATATCGTCCTCCCCTTCTTGGAAATGTTCATAATATATCTCCTCTCCTCCTTTTGATAATGAGTTATAGCAGTTGTAAGGAACTATAGATTTCATGTACTTTTCTAGGTCCTTAAGGACATTAGGATCTGCATTCTCATTAATAGTCAAACTACAACTTGTGTGTAGTGAGGTTAAGCAGAGAATTCCTGAATCAAAATTACTTTTTTTTATAAACAAATTCACATCATCAGTAATATCAGTGAAACCCTCTCCTTTGGTTATGAAGTTTAATTTTGAAAAAATTTGTTCCATCAATATTTAAAGTCCTAATAATCAATATCCTATTATGGATATAGTTTGGAAAATTTTATACTTATGACGATAATTTTGTCTTAAAATAATAGATAATCAATATAAACATTTTTGGCAGAAAAAGAATGGAATAAGCTTGGGGCTTATTTAAAAGAAACTCAAATATTAGGCTCAATACAGAGTACTCTTTATTGGGATCAAAATACAGGTATGCCCAAGAAAGGAGCGTCTTGGAGATCAGAACAACTTACCTATATCGCAAAAATACTACATAAAAGAAATTCCTCAGAAGAGTTTTCAGATTTAATTAGAGCTGCTCAGGATGAGTTTCGATTTAGCTTAGAGAAATCATTAAGTCAAGAAATTATTCAAAGTAAAAAAAGAAATATTGAATTATTAATTAAGGAATTTAATAGGCAAAAAGATTTAGATCCAAAATTAGTTGAAGCACTTGCCAAGGCTAAATCAGTAGGCTATGAATGTTGGCAAGAAGCCAAAAGAAAATCAGATTTTGAGATTTTCTTACCAATTTTTAAAAAGTTGATCAAATTACGTATTGAAGAGGCAAAGCAAATATCCGATAAATATACACCTTGGGAAACTTTAGCTCAGCCTTTTGAGCCTGATTTAACTCTCGAGTGGTTAAATAAAATTTTCCAACCACTTAAAGAAAAAATCCCATCTCTAATAAGTGAGGTCAATAATTCAGAAAAACCTCACTGGGATTTAAGTCCTAAATCTCAAAGAAATTTATGTTCTAAATTACTTGATGAGTTTGGGAGAGATGAAGATTTAGTGGTGGTTGCAAAATCTCCCCATCCTTTTTCTATTACTTTAGGCCCACAAGATTATAGAATTACTACTAGATATGTTGAAGGGGAACCCTTATCGAGTTTTCTAGCTACTGCGCATGAGTGGGGACATTCGATTTATGAGCAGGGTTTACCTTCTCAAAGTCATCATTGGTTTGCTTGGCCTTTGGGTCAAGCAACATCAATGGGCGTTCATGAAAGCCAATCATTATTTTGGGAAAATAGGATAGTTAAATCAAAATCTTTTTCTAAAAGGTTTTTTAAGCATTTTGTTTCTGAGGGTTGTTCTTTAAATAATCATTTAGAACTTTGGGAATCTATTAATCATTTGAAAACAGGCTTAAATAGAGTTGAGGCAGATGAACTAAGTTATGGGTTGCATATTTTAATTAGAACTGAACTTGAAATAGATTTAATTGAAGGAGGTCTAGAAGCGAAAGATGTTCCATTTGAATGGAATAAAAGATATGAGGAATTATTAGGAATTAGACCATCGAATGATGCCGAAGGTTGTTTGCAAGATGTTCATTGGAGTGAAGGAGCCTTTGGCTATTTCCCTTCGTACTTACTAGGCCATATTATAAGTGCACAAATCTCTTCACAAATGGAAAAGGAAATAGGATTAATTGATAATTTAGTTGAAGATGGAGAATATGAAAAAATAATTTTATGGTTAAAAAATAATATTCACAACCATGGAAGATCTGTTAACTCTATGAAATTAGTTAGAAATGTCACAGGAGAAGAACTAACATCAAAGTACTTTATTACTCATTTGAAATCGAAAATAAAAGATTTCTGCTAAAAAATTACGTTTTAGAATTTGATTGAATGTAAAGATGTAGGATAAATAAAAATAGTTTTTTGATGGCAAACCTTAATCAACCTCCAAGTAGAGTAACTCCAAATTTATTGCATATTTTAGATGCTTTTACAGACAATACAAAATCAGTTGTTAATACAATTGTCGAATTAAATTCTAATACTATAAATAAGTATGAGTTAATTACTGAAACTGGACATTTGAAACTTGATAGAGTGGGTTATTCATCACTTGCATACCCTTTTGCTTATGGATGTATTCCGAGAACTTGGGATGAAGATGGTGACCCTCTTGATATTGAAATAGTTGGAGTTACAGAACCTCTTGTGCCAGGTTCAATCGTAGAGTCAAGGCTAATTGGAGTGATGAAATTTGATGATGGGGGAGAAGTCGATGACAAAGTAATTGCTGTCCTATCAGATGATAAGAGAATGGATCACATACATACTTTTGAGGATCTTGGTGAACATTGGCTTAATGAGACTAAGTATTATTGGGAACATTATAAAGATCTAAAAAAACCTGGGACATGTACTGTTAATGGCTTTTTTGGAATTGAAGAAGCTGTAAAAGTAATTCAAGATTGTGAATCAAGATACAAAAAAGAAATTGAACCTAAATTAGTTGATTAATTAAATATTATTTCTCTCTAAATTGTTCAAATATTTCAGAAAGAATTTTATCAGCACCCTGAAGCTTTAGCTTTTCAGCTAATTTCTTACCAACTTCCTCTGGATATTTAATACTTCCTATCGATTTATCTTTAATAAGTCTTTTCCCATCTATAGATGCGACCATTCCTATTAAGGCTATTTCATCATTTTGAATACTACTATTAACCCCTATAGGCACTTGACATCCCCCTTCAAGTTCTCTTAAGAAAGATCTTTCGGCTAAACATCTTTGGCTCGAGACCTTATCTTCCAAGACATTTATAATTTTAAGAACTTCTTTATCGTCAGATTTACATTCTATTCCTAAAGCACCTTGTCCAACCGCATGGAGGGAAATCTCATTAGGAATAATTTGGTGAATTCTTGATTCAAATCCTAATCTTTTTAAACCCGCTGCAGCGAGAATAATACAGTCAAATTCTCCTGAATCTAGTTTTTCTATTCTTGTAATAACGTTCCCCCTAATATCTTTGAAATTAAGATGCGGAAATTTATATCTTAATTGAGCAAGTCTTCTTAAGGAACTTGTTCCAACTATTGAACCTTTAGGTAAACTTTCTAATTGATAAATTGCATTTTTTTTGTTAACTACTAAAGCATCTGAGGGGTCTTCTCTTTTTGTAATACATCCTAATGTAAGTCCATTAGGTAAATTAGTAGGTAAATCTTTCAAGGAATGCACTGCAATATCTGCATGTCCTATAAGCATTTGAGCTTCGAGTTCTTTTGTGAAAAGTCCTTTATCTCCTATTTTGGCTAAGGCGACATCAAGAATTTTGTCACCTTGAGTTGCCATGGCCTCTATCGAAACTTCCAAGTCAAGAATATTTTTTTCTAATTGCTCTTTAACCCATAATGTTTGAACCATCGCTAATTTACTTCTTCTACTGGCTATCTTTAATTTAAATTTAGTCATTAAATATTGGTTTGATTAGGTTTAAGATAGAGTCACATCCATATTAAGATAATATTTGGCAAATTTTAAAAGCTGAAAAATTATAGTTAACTTTTTTATTTAATATATTCCTTTAAAACCCCATTCCTGTTTGGATGTCTTAGCTTTCTCAGCGCTTTTGCTTCTATTTGTCTAATTCTTTCTCTTGTAACATCAAAAATTTGCCCTATTTCTTCAAGAGTTTTCATTCTTCCATCATCTATTCCATATCTCAGTCTAAGAACATCCCTTTCTCTTGGACTTAATGTCGCCAAAACCCCTTCTAAATCTTCTCTTAATAAAGTTTTAGATACATCCTGCTCTGGATTCTCAATATCAGCCTCTATAAAGTCTCCAAGCCTTGAATCCTCTTCTTTCCCTATCGGTGTCTCTAGAGAAATTGGAAGCTGAGCGCTTTTAGCTATAAATCTTAATTTTTCAATTGTCATTTCCATACTCTCAGCTATTTCCTCTTCGCTAGGCTTTCTTCCGAATTCTTGACTAAGAACTTTTGTTGTTTTTTTTATTCTAGAAATTGTTTCATACAAGTGAACAGGTAATCTGATCGTTCTACTTTGATCTGCTATCGCTCGTGTAATCGCTTGACGAATCCACCAAGTAGCATAGGTAGAAAATTTATAACCTTTTTCATGGTCAAATTTTTCTGCAGCCCTGATTAAACCTAAGCTTCCTTCTTGTATTAAATCTTGAAAAGATAGCCCTCTATTCATATATTTCTTCGCTATTGAGACAACTAATCTTAAATTAGATTGAACCATCTTCTCTTTAGCTCTTCTACCTAAGAGAAGTCTTCTTCTGAATTTAGAGAGAGGCATATCTGTTAATTCAGCCCATTCCCTAACTGAAGGAAAATGTCCCTTCTCAGACTCGTATTGTGTAGCTAACTCTTCAAGTTGGAGTAAATCAGCTATTTTTCTAGCAAGTTCAATTTCTTCATCAGGTCTTAATAATCTAATTCTTCCAATTTCTTGAAGATAAACTCTTATAGAATCTTCTGTATATATTCCCTTTGGTCCAAGCTTTACGCTATCGATAGCTTTTGCCTCTTCATCAGAACCATTAAATTCATCATTATTTTTAATACTTCCCTTATCATTAACAAGCTCTTGTTGTGAGTTTTGAATAGGATCTTGTTTGTTGATAATTTCTTCCTCTCGATCGTGTGTAAAATTTGAATCAATTTTTTTATTAATTTTTTTCTTGGAACTAGGATTAGAACTTTTTGATTTTGTTGCAGCTGGACACATAGTGGACTCCTTTCTACGGTGAATTTAACTAGGAAAGAATTTAATTAAGACGGTTTTATACACTTAGTAGTAAAATTTCGCCTTAAATATTAGAAGAACTAACTCACAAGAATTGTGATTAGATAAAGTTTTTTTTAAATTGTTGAAAAATTTAAATAGTGTTATAGATTACCTAAAGTAAAAAGTCTTAGGATTTCTCAGACTGGCAGATCAATTTTTGAAAGTTAATTCAATGATCAAAGCTTCATGTCTCCCTTAAAAACAGGATACTTAAAATGTGCAAAAGCACTTTGTGTAATGTTCAACAATCCAATACTAAGAAAAAGTTTTGATGCCGGCAAGTAATAATTTATCAAATACCTTTTTAAAGTTTGAGGTATTACTTGATATAGGTAGTCATACCAATACTTTTTCTTATTTAGATGGTGATAATCTTGGAGTGGAAATTGGAGATATTGTTTCAGTAAGACTTAAAGGAAGACTCTTGAATGGACTCACGATTTCTAAAAGTCCTTTTTTAAAGACAGATAAAAATAAAAAAGATTTTGATGCAGAATCTAATTTTGAATATTTATCCATACAAAGTATTGTCCAAAAAAAAGTGATTCAAGATTGGTGGAGAGAATGGTTGGAGGCTCTAGCTTTATTTTATCGGGTAAGTACTTTAAAAATGTTTAAAACAGCTTTTCCTCCGGGATGGATTGGTAAACATAAAAAATTATCTCAAAACTTCAAATATCAAATATGGATTGAATCCCAAATAGATTTGGAATTCAATAATGATCAATTAACAAAGAGAGAACTTTTATTAATAAATATGTTGCGTCTTAGAGGAAATTGGCAAAGCGAATTATTGAGGTTTGGTTTTAATTCAACACTTATAAATTCAATGGTTGGTAAAAAACTATTAACAAAGACTAAAAGAAAAAAAATAGTTAATACCAAATTAAATTCTTTTAAAAATGATTGTATTGAATTAAAAAGACCAAATCTCACTAAGGAACAAAAAAATGTATATGGAAAAATGCAAGAGATGCGACCTGGAGATGTCTGTTTGTTATGGGGAGAAACAGGTTCAGGAAAAACAGAGGTTTATATGAGAATGGCTGAAGATCAACTACTTGATAAAAAGAGCTGTTTAATATTGGCCCCAGAAATTGGCTTGATTCCACAACTTATTGATAGATTCAGTAAAAGATTTCAAAGTGAGGTTTTTGAGTATCACAGTAATTGTTCTTCGAGTCATAGAACTTTAGTTTGGAAAAAGATAATAGACGGAGAAGAACCTCTTATAGTTATTGGCACAAGGTCTGCAGTATTCCTTCCTATTAAGAATTTAGGATTAATAATAATGGATGAAGAACATGACGTTTCATATAAGCAAGACAGCCCAATGCCTTGTTACGATGCAAGAGATGTTGCTCTTGAAAGAGTAAAAAGAAATCCAGCAAAGCTAATTTTCGGAAGTGCAACTCCTTCAATGAGGACTTGGAAAAGGGTTGTTTTTGAAAAAAAGTTAAAGTTGCTGAGAATGAAAGAAAGAATATCTCGTACTGAAATACCGGAAATTAAAGTCGTTGATATGCGTTGTGAATTTAAAAAGGGAAATACAAAAATCTTTTGTAGCGAATTATTAAAATTAATTTCTCAGCTTAAAGAGAATCAGGAACAAGCATTATTTTTGATTCCTAGAAGAGGTTATAACGGTTTTCTAAGTTGTAGAAATTGTGGATTTATAATCAATTGCCCTAATTGTGATGTACCTTTATCTGTTCATGTAGGCTCACAAGGTAAAAAGTGGCTTAGCTGTCATTGGTGTGATCATAAAGCAAAACTTATCAACTCTTGTCCAGATTGTGAATCAAATGCCTTTAAGCCTTTTGGTATAGGGACTCAGAGGGTCATTGAATTCTTGAATAATGAATTTCCCGAATTGAGGGTTCTTCGTTTTGATAGAGACACTACCTCAGGTAAAGATGGTCATAGAAATATTCTTTCAAAATTTTCAAATGGTAATGCAGATATTCTTGTAGGAACCCAAATGTTAGCAAAAGGTATTGATCTCCCCAATGTTACTCTTTCAGTTGTTATTGCCGCAGATGGACTACTTCACCGCCCAGATATTTCAGCAGAAGAAAAATCATTACAATTATTTCTACAATTAGCTGGCAGAGCAGGTAGAGCTAAAAAGTCAGGAAAGGTTATATTTCAAACGTATAAACCAAGTCATCCTGTACTCTCTTATCTTAAAAATAGAAATTACGAGGGGTTTTTATCTGAAAGTTCCAAATTAAGAAAAGATGCGAAACTATTTCCTTTTTGTAAGGTATGTCTTTTAAAAGTTTCTGGGGAGAACTTCGAATGTACTGAAATAACGGCGGCTAAGCTAGCGAAATATTTGATATCTTTTTGTAAAGATAATAAGTGGACAGTAATTGGTCCTGCTCCAAGTTTAATATCAAAAGTTGGGAATAAATTTAGGTGGCAAATATTAATGCACGGTCCAGAAAACTCGGAATTCCCTTTACCTGATAGGTTTAATCTTTGGAAAAGAATACCTAAAAATGTGTATTTATCAATTGATCTGAATCCGGTAGAGTTATAGCTCCTATTCATATATTATTAAATTTATATTTTTAATAAATATGTTTTAAATTTTTATTTTATTTATAAAAAATGATCAAAATTAAATTTAAAGGAATTCTATTTTTTCTTAAAATTATCTAGGCATGTTAAATTAAAAAAAATATTTTTAAAAATTTTTTTAGATTACATACATATTCTGATTTTGAAATGCAGTTGACAATAACTATTTTTTTTAACTTACTAATTTCTTTTTTAATTAGTTTCTATTCGGTTCCTATCATAAATAAAATTGGATCATTTCATTCTTTACTAGATGAACCTAATAAGAGGAAACAAAAATTAAATCCTATTGTAAGAATTGGAGGGGTCTCAATGATAATTACCTTTATTTTCACAATATTTTTCACTTACATATTAACTTTTTCTATATTTAAAGAAATTATATTTAATCAATATATATTTGTCTTGGTAGTTGGTTCTTTTCTATATTTTTTAGTTGGTTTTTTAGATGATCTATTTACAATCTCTCCTCTTAAAAGATTATTTTCACAATTGTTAATTGCAATTTGGGTTGTAAATCAAGATATTAAAATTAACAACATATATTTTGATCTTTCATGGTTAGATTTAAATCCTATAAACATTGAACTGAATCTATTTTTTTCCTATATATTTAGTATCTTGTGGATTGTAGGCCTTGTAAATGCTTTCAATTGGTTAGATGGTTTAGATGGCTTAGCCGCAGGTTCATCAATAATTTTAGCAATAACTTTATGCATATTTTCCCTAATTAATGGTCATTATGATATCGCAATAATAGGAATAACTATAATTGGAATATGCATAGGATTCTTATTTTATAATAAGTATCCTTCTTCAATAATTATGGGAGATGGGGGTTCTAATTTATTAGGTTTTTTATTTTCGGCAACAACATTAATAGCAACAACAAGTTTTATAGAAAATACAAATATAATTTATTCTTTTTTGATGTTAATAATCCCTATTGGAGATATGTTTTTTGTCATTTTAAATAGAATTAAAAATGGATATTCCCCTTTTTATCCTGATAGAAGCCACTTACATTTTAGATTAATTGATATTGGATTTGACCATAATGAAAGTGTAAAACAAATGTATATGTTCTTTATTTTTACGTCATTATTAACGATTTTTTTTCAAACAAAAATTTTTAATTTAAGTTTTTTTATAATTTCTTTTTTATTATTCAGTTTAAATTTATACAAAAATAGGAAAAAATATAGTTTGTTTTTTAAAACAAAAACAAATTAGTCACATTAAAAATTTTATCTTACTTATCTCTTCCATAATTATCCTCAAATCTAAGAATATCATCCTCCCCAAGATATTCGCCACTTTGAACTTCTATTACAATGAGGGTCTCTTCGCCTGGATTAGATAATCTATGTTTTGATTCTTTAGGTATGTAAGTACTTTGATTCTTAGTGAGTATATTTTTCTTGCCTTCGATTTCAACTTTAGCTATTCCTGAAACTACTATCCAATGTTCAGTTCTGTGAAAATGCTTTTGCAGAGATAAAGATTCACCTGGATTTACAATAATTCTCTTAACTTGCCATTTTTCGCCATTTACGATAGATGTGTATGATCCCCAAGGTCTATATACTTTTTTATGTGTTTTTGCTTCCTTATTTCCATCATCCACCATTTTTTTGAAAATATTTTTTACATCCTGTGAATTTTCTTTATTCGAAATTAATATTGCATCATTTGTCTCCACGATTATGAGATTTTCTATTCCAATACCCACTAAAAGTCTTTCTTCACTTCTTAAATAGCAATTTTTAACTTTATCAGTAATAACGTTTCCAGAAATAAAATTATTCTGATCATCTTTTTTTGATATTTCCCATAAAGATTGCCAGTTACCAGCATCACTCCAACCAATATTTAAAGGTACAACTAATCCTAAATTTGTTTTTTCCATTATTCCTTTATCAATAGATATACTTGGACAATTTGAAAATAGATCTTTAGTTATTCTTTCGAAATCAAGATCAATAATTTTATTTGAGATTGATTTCTTACATATATCAAAAATTTCGGGACATTTTTCTTCTAATTCTTTTAAGAAAACACTTGTTTTAAAAAAAAATATTCCACTGTTCCAGGAGAATTTCTTATCTAATATAAGTTTATTCGCTAAATTTAAATTAGGCTTTTCTATAAATCTTGAAATTTTTTCTGGTTTGCAAACTTCATAATTAAGTTTATTCTCAGACTGAATATATCCATAACCAGCTTCAGGATATTCTGGATTAACTCCAAAAGTTATAATATTTCCTTGATCTGCATATTCTGCCGTTTTTAAAATTATTTCTATAAATTTTTTATTATTTTTTATAATGTGATCTGAGGGTAAAATTATAATTAATGGGTCATCGGCTTCCTCTGAAAGTTTAAATGCAGAAATCGCAATAGCTGGAAGTGTATCACGCCCAAAAGGTTCCAAGAGTATAGATAAAGGCTTTGTATTTATTTCTCTCATTTGTTCTGCTACCAAAAATCTATGCTCCTCATTACAAATAATCAATGGGGGAGTAAATACATTTTTGAAATTAAATCTTTTCGCAGTCTCTTGAAGAAATGTTTTTGAATTTTGGTGATCTATTTTTAGATACTGCTTAGGATAACTAGGTCTTGATAAAGGCCACAATCTTGATCCTTGACCTCCGCATAAAATAACAGGAAATATTTTTTTCATTAAAAATCTATAATGTTCAATATTGAATAAATAATTGATTTATTATATACTTTTTTTTATAGCATATAGAAATAAAAAAGTTTGAGAATAGAAATTACTTTTTTAAATGTTACCTTTAGTAAGGTAGCGATCATAAAAAATATTTAAAGAGTTTAAATTTAAAGTTGGCTTTTCATACCATTCAATAAGTTTTGAGATTGGTTTAGCTTCTACTTATTTGAGTTTGTGCCTTTTTGAGTAAAAATTAAAATCATTAGTTTTAAGTATGTGATTTGATTAAGGAAAGAAGTTAATATGATTATCGCCAAATAAAATAATTTTTTATTAATAAAATGATTCAAAATTCAATTGATCAAATGTTTTTTATAGTATTATTACATCAAAACAAAATTTAGATATTAGTTTAAAATGTCAGTTATTCTAGTCACTGGCGGAGCTGGGTTTATAGGTTCACATACTTGTCATCTTTTACTTAAAAATGGTTTAAAAATTATCATATTAGATTCTTTTATTAATAGTAAACCAGATTATATTCAAAATTTATCACAATTAAATTTTCAAAATTTTGAAAAAAATTTAAAGATAATAAAAGGAGATTTAAGAAATAAATCTTTCTTAAGAAGAATATTTGCAGGCGTTATAGAAAAAGGAGAATTTATTGAATCCGTGATACATTTTGCGGGTTTGAAATCAATCAGTGAATCGATAGATAATCCATTTGAATATTGGGATGTAAATGTTAAGGGCTCTTTAAATATTTTTAAAGTAATGGAAGAATTTAATTGTAGAAAAATTATTTTTAGTAGTTCTGCATTGGTTTATGATCTTAAAAAAGGTGGAATATATAATGAGCTTTCTCCAATTAGTCCTCAAAATCCCTATGGAAAAACTAAATTTACAATTGAATGTATCCTGAATGATCTATCAAATAAACATTTA
The DNA here is from genome assembly GCA_003211315.1 of Prochlorococcus sp. AG-670-O17. Taxonomy (GTDB): domain Bacteria; phylum Cyanobacteriota; class Cyanobacteriia; order PCC-6307; family Cyanobiaceae; genus Prochlorococcus_A. The sequence continues at coordinate 44,002 of QCTC01000006.1, forward strand.
AATCCTTGGCAAGTTATTATTCTTCGTTACTTTAATCCAATTGGCGCTCATGAATCTGGACTAATTGGAGAGGATCCTGCCTTTATTGCAAGAAATATTTTTCCAATTATATGTGATGTTGCAGTTAAGAAGAATGATTTTTTTCAAATTTATGGTAACGATTATGAAACTGATGATGGGACACCTGTGAGAGATTATATTCATATTATGGATCTTGCAGAGGCTCATTTAGAAGCTTATAAAATTCTAAACAATAATAATATAAAAAATATAGTTTTAAATATTGGGACTGGAAAAGGAACTAGTGTTTTACAGTTATTAAATATTTTTGAAGAAGTAAATAAAATCAAAATACCTTATGAATTCGTTAATAGGAGGAAGGGAGACCAAGCAATACTGGTAGCTGATAATTCATTATGTCAAAAGTTTTTAAATTGGAGCCCTAATAAAAACATCTATCAGATGTGTAAGGATGGATGGAATTTCAAGAAAAATTTAACTAGTTAATTTAATTCAATCTAGAATCCATATATACTTTAAAATTTCAGATTAATTTAGAATTTATTTCTTTAAGAGATTCTTTTTGGTCATAATTAATCATTTCATTTACCATGTCTTCTAAGGATATTTTCGGAACCCATCCAAGTTTTTTTCTTGCTTTACTTGCATCACCTAATAATAAATCTACTTCGGTAGGTCTAAAATATCTTGAATCTATTTTTATTACTATTTCATTAGTATCTGATCTCCTCCCTACTTCATTATTTCCAATACCTTCCCAAATTATAGATGGGTGTTCTTTATTCTTATTCCAACCTAGTGCATCAGCTGAAATTTCAATGAACTTTCTAACACTTTCTGTTCTTCCCGATGCAATTACATAATCATCAGGTTTGTCTTGTTGTAGCATTTGCCATTGCATTTCAACATAATCCTTTGCATGACCCCAATCTCTTTTAGCATCTAAATTTCCAACATAAAGTGTTTTTTCTAGTCCTTTATCAATTCTAGCTAATCCCCTAGTTATTTTTTTAGTAATAAATGTCTCTCCTCTTCTAGGACTTTCGTGATTGAACAAAATACCATTACATGCAAACATTTTATAAGCTTCTCTATAATTGACAGTAATCCAATGAGCATAAAGTTTTGCTACTCCATATGGACTTCTTGGATAAAATGGAGTTAATTCGTTTTGTGGACTCTCTCTTACCAACCCATATAACTCACTAGTACTTGCTTGATAAAATTTTGTTTTTTTAACTAAATCTAAAATCTTTATTGCTTCCAGTATTCTTAAAGTTCCAAGAGCATCACAATTTGCAGTATATTCTGGGGTCTCAAAACTAACGGATACATGACTTTGAGCTGCAAGATTATAAATCTCATCTGGTCTTATTCTTTGAATGATTTTTATTAAATTCGTACTATCTGTTAAATCTCCATAATGTAAAATCAATCCTTTAGTATCTTCATGCGGATCTTGGTAAATATGATCTATACGGAATGTATTAAAGCTACTAGATCTTCTCTTGATACCATGTACCTCATAATTTTTTGATAACAAAAATTCTGCAAGATAGCTACCATCTTGACCAGTTACTCCAGTTATAAGCGCTTTTTTGTTCAATGTAATAAAGTTGTATATTCATTATATCATTGGGTATTAAGAATTTTTTCATCTAGATTTAGGGTAAAGACTATTTTTCTTGTGACCATTCAGGTACAATTATTGATAATAAATTTAATGCATTAATACTGTCATTATTTTTGATATGTGTTTTGAATAGTTCAATATATTCTTTTATTTTATCCATACTTAAAGAATCTTCTTCTCCAATGAAAATTTGAGGGTTAGATGTTTTTATTGCTTTACTACTAATTAATAATTCCTCATATAATTTCTCTCCAGGCCTTAATCCTGTTATTTTTATTTCAATGTCTCCATTAGGATTTTCATTATCTTTTACAGTTAAACCGCTTAATTTAATCATTTGTTCTGCTAAAACTTTTATCTTTACTGGTTCTCCCATATCAAGAAGAAATATTTCTCCACCTTTTGCAATCCTTGATACTTGAATAACTAACCTTGCCGCTTCGGGGATTGTCATAAAATATCTTATTACATCTTCATGTGTAAGAGTTATAGGACCTCCAGCTTTAATCTGTTCTTTGAATAAAGGCACAACTGAACCAGAAGAGTTCAAAACATTACCAAATCTAACCATTGAGAAACAAGTCTTTTTATTTCCATACTCTTCATTACTTATATTTGCAAAAGCTTGAACAATAAGTTCTGAAAATCTTTTAGTTGCTCCCATAACATTTGAAGGCCTTACAGCTTTATCTGTAGATATATGTATTAGTTGATCTACTTTTAATTGATAGGCTAATTCACATAATTTGAAAGTTGATACACAATTATTTTTAATTCCCTGAATAGGATTAGATTCAACTAATGGTACATGTTTATAAGCTGCTGTATTAAAGATTACGTTGATATTATTTTCAATAATCAATGTTCTCAGATAAGCAACGTCATCGATATCACCAAGAATAGGAATAATTTCGGTGTTTAGTTTTAATAATTTTTTCTTCAGAATTTTGTTAATTGAATAAAGACTTGGTTCAAATCTTTCCAATAAAAATAATTTAGATGGATTTTGCTCTAGTATTTGTCTACATATTTCTGAACCAATCGAGCCACCAGCTCCTGTAACCAAAATATTTTTCTGTTTAATTTTATCTATTTTTTCGAATTTTTTATTTAATTTTGATTTTCTTCCTAAAAGATCTTCTATTGAAATAGGAATTAATGTATTTACAGTTGCTTTACCATCAGCAATATCATTTAAGGAAGGTATCTGCATTATATTTAATCCTTTTTCAGATAAGTTTTTTATTATTTTTAATCTTTTATATCTTGGAGCACTTGGAATTGCTAATAAAACAATGTCTATTTCATTTATATCTTGATCTAGTTTAATCGGAGAATATATAGGGATGCCATCTATAGTTCTTTTCCATAATTTTCTTGAATCATCAATGAAATAATTTATATTATATTCATTATCAACTTGTAAAGAGAAACTCAACTTTGCTCCTGCATTACCAGCACCATAAATCACAACATTCTTTTTATTATTGGCATACTTTTCGTGCAAACCAGTAATAATATCTTTCAATATAAATCTAGTAATACTTACAAAAAACGTTAAATTAACCCAAAATAATATTAATAATTTTAAAGACTCTAATGAAATTTTTCCGAAGAAAAAGTAAATTATCAATAAAGAAAATATTACTAATAAATTTCTTGCAGCTATCACATAAGTTGCTTTAGACCCTATATATCTTGCTAAACTATTATATTGTCCAGTTATAAAATATATAGTTATTATAAGAATATTTAAGGGTAGTAAATATTTTGGTTGAATTATAGTGTAATTATATAAATAAGAACTATCTTTAAGAGTTATCCAAATAGTTAAGAAAAAAGTTGAAGAGATAATAAATACATCTATTAATACCAAAATTAATCTTCTGTATTTATATTCTAGAAAATATTTTATTAGCAACTTATTCATTTTAAGATTTAACTAGAGGTAAAATATGATAAAACCTTTTCAGCAGATTTTGAAGGATGAAAATGTTCATTAGCAAAATCTATACATTTTTTAGACTGGCTATTTGTAAAACTTTTTTTAAATATTAAATTCAATAAATTCTCTTTCAAGTAATTTATGTCGTGAAAATCAGTGGCAAATCCTAAATTATTTTCATTTATCATTTTTATTAAATCATTTTCTTTATTTACTAAAGCAAATACTGGCAGACCGGAATATAAATATGATAGAAATTTACCCGGAATATTATGCGTTTTATGTCTTTCATCAAGTATTATTAATCCAATATGACATTGTTTATAAAGATCGGGAATTTGGTTTGGATTTATTTCAGGCAGTATTAACGTATTTTGAATCTTTTTAAGTACTATTTTTTGTTTTAATTTATTAAAGTTTGAACCACGCCCGATAAATAAAAAACCAATATTATCTTGTTCGTTTACTATCTCGCACAAGGATATAATTTTTTCAATCCCTTGAGCTGCGCCAATATTTCCTCCATATACTACTATCCTTTTATTTTTTAAATTTGTATTTGTAAGGTTGATAAAACATTTCTCATTTTTCTTATCTGAATACCAATTATTTAATACTTCTATTTTATCCAAAGGTATATTATAGTTTTTTATAAATTTAATATTATTTTTTGATTGAACTCCAATTCTATCTGAAATTTTGTATTGATAAAATGCTAATAATTTGAAAAAGTAATAGGTAATTCCTCTTCTTAAAATTTTTAAATCTACTGCCCATTCTGGAAATATGTCTCTCAAAATAAGATAAGATTTTGCTTTACTTATTGTTTTTATGTAATAAATAACAGGTCCAAAAAAAATTGATGGTGACCAAGATATTATTCCATCATAATTTTTAAGATCATAATTCCTTTTAATTAATGCTTTTATTATATAAAAAGGCATTAAAAATTCATTAATTAATCTTTTTATATTTGAAACATTATTAAACTTTCCAGTTTTAATTCTAATGATATTTATTCCATTCTCATTTTTAATTTCGATATCTTTTTTTAAGGTACTATCAGTTGTTAGTACATCAACAGATATCTTTCGAGAGTATATTTCATTTGCTAGATCTGACATCTGGACTGCTGCAGATGTTTTATTTGGAGAATAATATATACAGATTAATAGTAATTTCATGATTTAAAGAATTTTCCATACTTCTCTTTTTACGTAATCTCTATAACTAAGAATAATTCTTACTACTTTTTCCGATACGTTTTCATAAGAATAATCCTTTATTATTCTTATTTTATTAGACCGTTCATTAGTGTTAGTTTTAATTAGTGATATTGCTTGCATTAATCTTTTTTTACTCAAACCGGTCATTAATGTAGGCATTTCTTCTGAACCTTCAGGCCTTTCATGAACTTCTCTTAAATTAATCGCTGGGAAGTTAAGTATTGACGATTCTTCAGTTATGGTCCCGCTATCTGATATTACGCAATAAGCTTTTAATTGCAATAAGTTATAATCGAAATATCCAAAGGGTTTTGAGAAAATTATGTTCTTGTTTAACTTCATTTTTTCATTATCAATTCGTTTTCTTGTTCTTGGGTGAGTTGATACAATAATTGGAAGTTTATAATTATCCACTAGACTATTTAATATATCAAGGAATTTAGTTAATTTAATTTTATTATCTACATTTTCTTCTCTATGAGCACTTACAAGAAAATAAGCCCCCTCTCTGATCTTTAACTTTGATAGAATCTCAGATTTTTTAATTTTTTCTTCATAAGAATTTATTATTTCTTTCATAGGACTGCCTATTTTTATAATTCTATCTGGAGGTAAACCTTCTTTAATTAGGTACTCTCTTGCAATATCGCTATAAGGTAAATTTATGTCTGAAGTATGATCAATGATCCTACGTAGTATTTCCTCTGGAACTCTTGAATCAAAGCATCTATTACCAGCTTCCATGTGAAATATGGGTACTTGGTTCCGCTTTGCTGTTATTGCCGCCATACAGCTATTTGTATCTCCAAGGATAAGAAAAGCTTCTGGATTAAAATCAAGTAAAGGAGCTTCTATATTTTTAATTACATTACCTATTGTTTGAGAGGATGTTTCTCCTGCGGCGTTTAGGAAAATATCTGGTTTTCTTAATTCTAATTCTTCAAAAAATATTTCGTTAAGTTCATAATCATAATTCTGACCAGTATGAACTAATTTATGATCAAAGTTTTTATCTAATTTTTTTATAATTTGCGAAAGTTTTATGATCTCTGGTCTTGTCCCAACAACTGTCATCACTTTCATTTTATTCATATAATTTCCTCTGTATAAATTCTTGATCTAATAATAACTTTACTATTTCATTGACACTAAGTCTCTTAGTATTATGGGAAGTATATTCTTGAAATTTTGAAATTTCAATTTGACCTTTTTCAAAATATTCATCATAGTTTAAGTCTCTATTATCAGGAGGAATTTTAAAAAACTTATCTTTATCTATAGCTTTAGCCATTTCCTCTCTGGAAAGAAGAGATTCATATAATTTCTCTCCGTGTCTTGTTCCAATTATTTTTATTTTAGGATCATGATTAAAGATTATACCTAATGCTTTAACAAGATTATCTATAGTACAAGAAGGTGATTTTTGCACAAATATATTGCCAGATTCTTCATTTTGAAAAGCATAAAGTACGAGATCTACAGATTGAGTTAATGTCATTAAAAATCTTGTCATATTTGGATCAGTTATTGTGACTTCTTTTTTACCTAATATTTGTTCAATAAAAAGAGGTATAACAGATCCACGAGAAAATAAAACGTTGCCATATCTTGTTGCAGAGAAAATTGTTCTAGATCCTTTATTTAAAAGTACTTTTGATAACATCAATTTCTCCATCATGGCTTTTGATATACCCATGGCATTTATAGGATATACAGCTTTGTCAGTACTCAATAAAACTACTTTGTCGATGTCGTTTATTAGAGAAGATTTCAAAACATTTTCTGTTCCAATAATATTAGTTTTTACTGCTTCGATTGGATAAAACTCGCAAGAAGGAACTTGCTTAAGAGCAGCAGCATGAAAAATATAATTAACGCCTTTTGAGGAATAAAGAAAACTTTCGTAATCTCTAACATCTCCAATAAAAAATTGAACTCTTCTATCATTGATTTTTTCTCTCATATCATTTTGCTTTTTTTCATCTCTACTAAATATCCTTATTTCAGAGACATCAGTTTCTAAAAGTTTTTTAAAAATGGTGTTACCAAAAGAACCTGTACCGCCTGTTATTAGTATTGATTTATTCGTAAAATTAAGAGATTGTTTCATAAATTATTTATAAACATAGTTTTAACTAATTCTTCCCAACATAAAGGAATAAATCCTGTTTTAGATCTGAATTTAGAACTATCTAATGACCTATCTATAACAGTATCATAATCTTTATTGATAGTAATATCTAATGAATAAGTCTTCTTAATTAATTTTAGAAGTGAGTATTTGTCTATTGGCTCTGATGATAAATGATAAAGTCCTCTTAATCTTTTATTAGGAATTATGAATTTATGAATTATTCTTGCGATCTCAATAGTAGGTAATCCTGTATAGATTGCATTTTTAAAACCATAAACCTTTTTGTTTAATTTTGATTGTGTAATAAACCATTCTAGTAAACCTCTTTTTGTATTCAATTCTTTACCAATAAATGAAGTTCTTAAAGTTATGCAATCTTTAAAATCATTAATTTCTCCTAAGTATTTACTAATACCATAAATATCTTTTGAATCAATAATATCAGTTTCTTTATAAAAACCTTTTGTTCCTTTATAAACACAATCTGTCCCAAAAGTAATGAGTCTAATATTACTATTTTTGCAAATTTGACTTAGGATTCTTGGAAAAAATGAATTTAAATAAAAGGATTTTTGAACATCACTAATTATTGAGTTTTGTTTAACAATTCCAATACAGTTGATTACAAGATTAGGTGATATATTATTAATCAAATTTTTAAGTATAAAAGGATCTGTGAAATTTTCTTCTTTAATTAAATTATCTTTATTTATAACATTTTTGATTAAGCTTCTTACTAAACCGATTGTTTCAAATTTTTTTTGCGCACAAAAATAATCAAATAGCATATGACCGATCATTCCATTGGCACCAATTATCAATATTTTATTTTCCTTATTTTCAAAAGAAGAATTTACTATATTATTTGTTTTCATTTAACTTATAAGACTTTATTATTTTAGATGATATATCTTCAATATTTTCTGGTTCAAATGTAAATAAAGGATCAGAGATTTCAGCAATCACATCTATATTAGAGGATATTATTTTTAGATTTGAATATTTAGCTTCAAGCAATGGGATTCCTAAAGATTCAATAATTGAAGGGAATATTAAAAAGTTTTAATATATTGAAGAAAATAAATTTAAATATAAATCATTTTGCATACCCATTTGGATCAAGTAAAAATTTTACCTATGAGAGTAATAAAAATTTATCTAAATACTTTAGGTATATTTATACTGGGGTAAGAGGCATAAATATAATAAAAAAACTTAATAATAGAAATTTTTATATATTTAGAAGAAATACATTATCGACTCATAAAAGCGATTTAGTTTATTTCCCAATCAGCTTACAAGAAGTTCATTTTTTTTCCTTTAATAAGATAGTTTATTTATTTTATAAATTATTAAATTTATTCAAAAAAATAAAAAATGAATACTGATAAATTCACTCTTATATATACTTCCGGAATAAACAGTCCTGGAGGAAGAGAATATTTAAAATATATTATTAATGAATATAGTAATAAAAAATATTTCTTATTTTTAGATTCTAGAATAAATCCAAAAGAATTTAAAATTAAAAATTATATACAATATTCAAATAATATTTCACTAAGAATAAGTGTATTTTTTAAACGTTTTTTTTGGA
>QCTC01000007.1 GCA_003211315.1 Prochlorococcus sp. AG-670-O17
ATGGTGAATTATTAGTCTGGGATTTTAAGCAAAATCTTCCTCTTAATTTCTCTTTGCTTCAAAAAAGAATTAATAGAAAGGCGCCATCAAGATCAATTCAAAAAAGTTTACCTATTATATTTATTGCCTATGATCTTTTAGAAATCAATGGAGAAGATCAAAGAGACTCAAATTTAGAAATTAGAAGAAAAAGTTTAGAAAAACATTTATTTAATTGGTTAAATGAAAGTAAAAAAGAATTATCTAATATTTTTAAAATAAGTGATCTATTACATCCAAAAAATTGGGAAGAGGTAGAAACTTTTAAAAACAACTCTAGAGATAATGGAACAGAGGGATTAGTTATTAAAAATAAAAAATCAATCTACACTCCAGGCAGAAAGAAAGGTCTCTGGTGGAAATATAAAGTTGATCCAATGCAACTTGATGCAGTCCTCATTTATGCCAAAGGCGGGAGTGGGATAAGAGCAGGTTTATATACTGACTATAGTTTTGCTCTTTGGAAAGATGGAGAATTAATCAAATTTGCTAGTGCCTATTCTGGATTAAACAACACTGAAATTAAAGAGTTAGATAGATGGATTAGACAAAATACTATTGATAGATTTGGACCTGTTAGATCAGTAAGACCAGAAATGGTCTTCGAAATTTCCTTCGAAAATATTCAAATTTCAAAACGTCATAAATCTGGAATTGCTGTAAGATTTCCAAGAATAACAAAATGGAGGAAAGATAAGCTGATTAAAGATGCTGATACCTTAGAAAACGCTGAAAAATTAATGCTGAATAAATAATGGAAAGTATCTTAACTAAAAATTCAATCACTTATATAAAAGAGTTTTTTAATAAAAATGGATGGGAACCTCTGCCATATCAAATTGAATCATGGAAAGCATATTTGAATGGAGAAAACGGAATCATTCAGGTTCCTACAGGATGCGGTAAAACTTATGCAGCTTTAATGGGACCTCTTTCGAAATTAAAAGATTCCACAAAGACAACCGAATTAAACATTTTAATAATAACTCCATTAAAAGCATTAAGTAGAGATTTAAAAAATGCAGTACATTTAGCAGCTCAATTTTTTAATCAAGAAATAACCGTTGGAATCAGAAATGGTGATACAAGCCCATATGAAAAGAAGAAGCAAATACTTAAACCACCAAATATTCTAATAACAACTCCAGAATCACTTTCTCTCCTCTTATCTAATAAAGAATCTAAAAAAATATTTAGTAATATATTTTCAATAATTATTGATGAGTGGCACGAGTTAATGGGTAGTAAAAGAGGTAATCAATGTGAATTATCACTAAGTTGGCTGAGAGGAAATAAAAAAGATTTACAAATTTGGGGAATGTCCGCCACTATCGGTAATATTAAAGAAGCAGCAAGGGCTATTGTTGGAACAAAAGGGGAAATACCAACAGTAATAAGTACTAATATTCAAAAAGAAATTGAAATCCTTAGTGTTTTACCTGAAGAAGAAACAACTTTTCCATGGAGTGGACATCTAGGTATTAGGAGTTATTCTTTACTTCTCAAAGTATTAGATAAAAACAAAAGTACACTACTATTCACTAACACTAGGAATCAGTCTGAGAGATGGTATCAATGCTTAAGATTCTGTCTACCAGAAATGGAAGATAAGATTTCTTTACATCATGGGTCATTGGATAAAGATGATAGAAAGATAGTTGAGGATGGGGTTAAAAACGGATCTATAAAATGGGTTGTTTGTACAAGCTCATTAGATTTAGGGATTGACTTTCAACCTGTTGATCAAATTGTACAAATAGGAAGTGCTAAGAACTTAGCTCGACTTATTCAAAGGGCAGGGAGAAGTGCTCATAGACCTGGAGGAAAGTCAAAAATAATTTTTATGCCCACTAACTCATTAGAATTACTCGAAATTAGTGCCATGAGGAGAATAATAAAAAGTGGGGTATCAGAAAAAATTAAGCTTCCTGAATTATCTTTTGATGTACTTCTTCAGCATCTAGTTAGTTTAGCTTGTGGGCCAGGTTTTAATCCCATTACTGAGAAAGAAAGAATTAAAGATTGCTGGAGTTACAGAAATCTTAATGACAAGGATTGGGATTGGTGTATTGATTTTTTGGAGTATGGAGGAAAGTGTTTGAAAGCTTATCCAAAATATAAAAAGCTTGAAAGAGAAAAAATAAAAGGAGACGAAAAAAACTTCAAATATTTTGTAAAAGATAAATCTTTAATAAGGATGCATAAGTTTAATATTGGAACGATAACAAGCGATAAATATATAAATGTAAAATATTTAAAGGGGAAATCATTAGGCAATTTAGAAGAAAACTTTGCTAGTAAATTAAAAGCAGGTGATACTTTTTACTTCGCGGGCAAAATGCTCCAGTTTATAAAAATTAGAGATATGACTTTGTACGTAAAAAAATCTTCCAAAAAAAGTTCCTTAATTCCAGCATGGGTGGGAGGACAAATGGCTATCTCTAATCTTTTAAGTGATAAATTAAGAAGTGAAATAGATATTTGCAATAACTTAGAAAATGATGATCAATATATTAATAATGAATTAAATTCACTACTTCCAATTTTAAATAAACAGAGAGATCTTTCAGATATTCCACAAAGGAGTCAACTTCTTATTGAAATCTATAAAGCTAAAGAATTAACAAGTCTTTTTGTTTTTACGCTTGATGGAAAATTTGTTAATGAAGGAATTGCCTTTCTTTGGGCATTAAGATTTGCCAATAAAAAGCAATCTACATTCAGTATTTCTGCAAATGATTTTGGATTTAGCTTAACTACTGCAGAAAATTATGACTTTTCAATTATTGAAAAAGAATTTTCATATTTTATAGAAAATAAAAATTTGGAAGAAGATTTAGAAAATGCTATAAATTTTTCAGAATTAACAAAAAGAAGATTTAAAAACATTGCTCAAATTAGTGGATTAGTGAACCAAAATAATCCCACCAAAACAAAAAGTTCATCTCAACTACAAATAAGTTCCAGTCTTTTTTATGATGTTTTTACTAGATATGAAGAAGACCATCTACTTATAAAACAGGCACATGAAGAAGTAAAAGAGTACCAGTTAGAAAATAAACGAATTACTAATTCTCTAGAGAGGTTATCTAATTTAGAAATAATATTAAACGAGACTAAAACTCCAAGTCCATTTGCTTTTCCTTTACTAGTTGAAAGACTTAAAAATACATTAAGCAATGAATCTATAGAAAAAAGAGTAGAAAAACTTATAAAAAAATATAATACTTAAATGCAAAAAAAAGTCTTTTTCAATAAGTTGGGGGAATTCGTCATTAGAAATGCTCCCTTCAAAAGCATTACTTTTGCCTCAAACAAATGAACTATTAATATGTGACGTTCATCTAGGTAAAGCAGAATATTTTCAGCAGAATGGAATTCCTCTTACAAATAATTCAGATGAACAAAATTTATTAAGCATAAAAAAAATTGTAGAAAACTATAAACCTTATAAATTAATCATTTTAGGAGATTTATTTCATAGTAAATATTCAATAAGTGAATCTTTAAAAAGTAAAGTTGAAAATCTTTCAGAGTCATTAAATATTAAAATTGAACTAATAGTTGGCAATCATGATAACGGTTGCAAAGTCAAAAATATAAGCTTACTTGAATATAAAAGATCTAGTAATTTTATATTTAGTCACGAACCAATAGGAAAATTTGAAAATAACATTTTAAATATTTGCGGACACTATCATCCAAAAATATCTTTAAAAAATTCAAAAGATAAATTATCCTTTAAATGTTTTGCAATGGATGAAAAAAATAATACATTATACCTTCCAGCATTTGGAGATCTCACTGGAGGATATCCTTGTAAGAATGCATTTAGAAAATGGGCAATTATTTCTGAAAAAGAAATTATTGCAGTATAGAATCTACAAAATTATTAAAAATAAAAATTAAATTCCTCTTTTGGGAGTACTAATTTATACATGTAAATCGCATTATTATTTCTCATTTATTAGGTTAGATTTAAAAATTTAAATAGTTAATGATAAAAATAAGCTCCCAAAAAAATAATATAAATCCATTTACCCTTTCCTTAACTTAATAATTACGTTATAAAAAAAATAAACTTAACTTTTAATAATGAAAAAATTAATAACTATTCTTATATTTCAAGTTCTGTTTGTGCCCTTTGGACTAAATGCTAATGAAAATTTTTCTGTAGAGATTGAAGCCCTTACACTAGTAATGGAGCAATATGAAAAAGATATTAATCTTGAACCCGAAACTGAGATAGAACTAAATAATAAAAAACCTAGCTATATGGCTCTAAAACAAGATGAATGCAATGCTACTGTAAAAGTCACTGAGAAAACAGGCCTAGAAATTGTTGGGACTGAATCTTTCGATGTAAATGTATGCAAGAAAGAAGTAAGTAAGGTTATAAATTAATTCCTTAAATATTTAGTAAAAGTTTATTCTTAAGTAATTTCAAATAAAAAGAGGTCTTTTACTTAAAGAAGGTAAGACCTCGAGACCTGACAGAAACTTTGGAACGGGTTCTGTTAATTAATTGATAACGAATTTTATATTGTACGGATGTAATAAAAAGTACAATTTAAATATTTATTCTTAATCTCCTATTTATTTTTTTTGGATACTTTTTGCATTTCTTCTCTAGACATAAGAGCTTCTATTTGAGCTAAAACTTTATGCAGTTCTTCTGTCTTTGTTAGAGAAGCCTCAGCGACTTCTCTTAGTTTTTCCAATTGTTCTTGAGTTTTATTCATAGTTAATTAGTTAGAAATACATCAGTTGAAATGATGGTTTTAAAACAAATTTTCACTCACACATAAACCTATCTTCACTCTGTTTTTTATAAAGTCAAATAAATCTCTATCTATTGATGTTATATGAGGACTTGCAGTTAAATCTTCTTTTTTCATAATCACAATAAGATCAGAGATTAAAAAAGAGTTCCAAATTTATGATGTGAATACTGGTAAGCCTATAGTAGCTGTTGTTATTAATGCACCTGCAAAGATTAAAAAAGGAAGATAAGGAAAGTTTTTCAAATTTACTTTGGTAATTCGAAATTACTATATAGGTATTTATACTGTTTGTCTAGTGCTAATTCTTTCAAATAGTTTAAATTCGTCTTTTATGGGTAAGAAATAAAAGTTATCCGAATTTCCCTGAGATATATTCTTGAGTTGTTTTTTCCTTAGGAGAGCTAAAAATTTTCTTTGTAGAATTGAATTCCGCAAGATATCCAACCTTACCTCCATCACCATCTTCATATTCGATTGCATTAAAGAAAGCAGTCATATCACTAACTCTTAGAGCTTGCTGCATATTGTGAGTAACTATTATAATTGTGTAATTCTTCTTAAGTTCATGCATTGTTTCTTCTATTTTTAAAGTTGAAATAGGATCTAATGCTGAACAAGGTTCATCCATAAGTATTATTTCAGGTTCAATTGCTATTGTTCTTGCTATACATAGTCTTTGTTGTTGCCCTCCGGATAAGGAATAACCACTATCATTTAATTTATCCTTACATTCACTCCATAAAGCAGCCTTTTTAAGCGAAAGTTCCACTAAATCGTCCATATCTCCAACATATCCATTAATTCTTGCTCCAAATGCAATATTCTCGTAAATAGATTTAGGAAAAGGATTAGGTTGCTGAAAAACCATCCCGATTCTTCTTCTAACTTCTACAGGATCTACTCTCTTATCATAAATATTCGTCCCATCAAAAAGGACCGTACCTTTTAAAGAACAATTAGGAATAAGATCATTCATCCTATTTAAAGACCTTAAAACAGTCGATTTACCACAACCAGAAGGTCCAATCAGAGAAGTTATATCTCCTTTCTTGAAATTACAAAAAATATTTTTTACAGCTTCAAATTTTCCATAACTAATAGAAACATCCTCAAGGGATAAAATATTATTCTTTTGTGCCTTTTTAGTATTTTTTATCATTTCATACCCTCTTTGTCTTCTCAGTTAATGCGGCTAAGATCCTTGAAAATATATTTACAGAAAGAATAGACAAAACAAGGATAAAAGATGCAGCCCATGCGAGTTTATTTTGAGCATCATATGGTTCCAAAGCAAAATTATAAATTAAAACTGCAAGAGATCCCATTTCATAAAACAAATCACCAAATCCCGTTATGTAATAGTAAGAAAATAAAGCAGTAAAAATTAATGGAGCTGTTTCCCCCGCAGCCCTAGCTATACCAAGTACAACACCAGTTGCAATAGACCTAAAAGCAGAGGGTAAAGTTATTTTTAATATTGTTGTATACATACTCGCTCCAACTCCAAGAGAGGCATACCTTAATTCGTTTGGTACTAACTTTAAACCCTCATCAGTTGTTTTTATTACAGTAGGCAACATCAATATTGAGAGTGCCATCCCTCCAGCCAAGCCACTATACATACTTCCAAATAAGATCTTTGTAGAAACGATTAAGGCATATATAAATACACCCGCAATTATTGAAGGAACACCAGCTAAAACATTAACTCCAAATCTAATAAACCTTGAAAAAGGTCCTCCTTTTGAATATTCAGCTAGATAAATACCACCACCAACACCTACTGGTATCGCAATAATTGAAGCAATGGTAGTGATTATTAATGTCCCGATTAATGCAGGGTTAATTCCACCTGCATCTAAATCATCTCCAGGAGGGTTGGGCTCTAAGGTAAATAGCTCAGGAGTTATCTGAGCTCCACCTTTGATTAGAATATAAGTTACCAAGAATATCAAAGGAAGTATAGATATAACTACACAAATTAAAGACAAAGAAGTAAAAACTTTATCTCCTATATTTCGGGATGAATTTTTCTGGTAAAAAAGTGAATTCATAATATCTAATATTTGAGACTAAATTTCTTAACTAGCCATTGAGCAAAGATATTTACCACCAAAGACAAAATCATCAGAACAAATGCTGCATAAAACAATGAGGAAACTTGACTTCCATCAGCTTCTCCAAATTGATTTGCGAGCATGGAGGAAATAGTATATCCAGGAGATAATAAAGACCAACTAAATGCATTGGAATTACCAATAATCATTGTGACAGCCATAGTTTCTCCCATGGCTCTACCTAAAGCTAATAAAACTCCAGCCATAATTCCTGATAATGCAGCTGGCAAAATTACTGAAAAAATTGTTTTCCACCTACTAGCTCCAATTCCATAAGAAGCATTTCTAAGTTTTTTAGGGACTTGATTAAGCGAATCTCTAGCAATAGAGGTCACGATTGGTAAAAGCATTACAACTAAAATCAATATCGCCAGCAAGGAATTCCTGCCAGTAGGTTCTGAACTAAATAAAGGAACCCAGCCAAAGAAATTATGTAAAAAGACAAAAAATGCTCTAAAAAAAGGTTCCATCACAAATATTGCCCATAATCCCAATACGACTGAAGGTATAGCAGCTAGAAGTTCAACAAAAGATCCAATTATTTCTCTAAAGACTTTAGGAACGAAATCTTCAGTAATAAATATTGCTGTTCCTACTCCCAATGGAATAGTTATCAATAATGAAAGAAAAGAAGTTATTAATGTTCCATATATTGCAGTAAATGCTCCATATTCATCTTTAACTGGATTCCATTCAGAGGTCACAAGAAACTTTAAACCATACCTTGAGAATGATTCAAATGACTGAAAAAAGACTACTAAAACAATTCCTAAAAGTATGATTGCTACAAAACTAGACAAAACTAGAGCAGTATTCTTAAAAATAATATCTATATTTTTTTCAATTCCGAATCTTTTTCGATTCTTGAAAAGAGCTAATTTCTCTTCCATTAAAAAAAGAACATCTTTATAAATCTACTACTAAATGAGCAAAAAGACTTCCAGAAAAGTTAAAAATTTGGATATTTGATTATTTACAAGTTCTCTTATTCGATGATGATTGAATTAAATTGCCCATCCAGTTCTTAATATCTGATAAAACTTCCAAATCCAATTTGTAGTATACCCATCTACCCTCTTGTCTATCAGAGATAAGACCTGAATCCTTTAGGATCTTTATGTGATAGGAAATTTTAGATTGAGATAATCCAGTTACTTTAACTATGTCGCAAACACAGATCTCTCCACCCATCATTAATTCAAGAATATTTATTCTAATCGGATCAGAAAGAGACTCCATTATCCCAATAAATTGCTCACTATTAATCTTTTTAAGTTGTTCTAACAAAATCAAAAGATCACTAACTTCTTAAATATTAACCTAAAAAAATTAATTACACATATCAAGAATTATTGATGTATCAATTATTTTTGATATATAATAAAATAGGTTTCGATATTTGTTATGAAAATTGGAATTAACGGCTTTGGAAGAATTGGTAGATTAGTTTTAAGAATTTTATGGGAAAGAAAAGATATAGAAATAACTCATATAAATGAATTAAGTGGGGATTCTTTAACTGCATCTCATCTACTAGAGTTTGATTCTATTCATGGTAGATGGAATAAAAATATAACTTCGAACGACAACGAAATAATAATTGAAGATAAAAAAATTTCCTTTACATCAACAAAGAACTATCTTGATGTTCCATGGGATAAATCTTCGGTTGATCTTGTTTTGGAATGTACAGGTAAAAACAAAGCTCCTAAAGAATTAAATCCATATTTTGATTCTCTTGGAATAAAAAAAGTAATAGTTGCCTGTCCTGTAAAAGGAATTGTGGGAGGGGAACAAGCACTTAATATTGTTTATGGAATTAATCAAGCACTTTATAAACCTGAAAAACATAAATTAATTACAGCAGCATCCTGTACTACAAATTGCTTGGCTCCCATCGTAAAAGTTGTTAATGAAAATTTCTCAATTAAACATGGAGTTATTACAACTATTCATGACGTTACAAATACACAAGTTCCAGTAGATTTTTACAAGAGTGACTTAAGAAGAGCAAGAGGATGCATGCAAAGCTTGATACCAACTACAACTGGATCAGCTAAAGCGATTGCTGAAATTTTCCCTGAATTAGAAGGAAAACTAAATGGTCAGGCAGTAAGGGTTCCACTTCTAAATGCCTCATTAACCGATGCAGTTTTTGAATTAAATAAGGAAGTAACTGAAGAGCAAGTTAATAATGAATTTAAAAAAGCATCTGAAACATATTTAAAAGGTATTCTTGGATACGAGGAAAGACCTTTAGTATCCGCTGATTACTTAAATGACTGTAGAAGTTCAATAATTGATGGACTTTCAACGATGGTTGTAAATTCAAATTTATTAAAGGTTTATGCTTGGTATGACAATGAGTGGGGTTATAGTTGCAGGCTTGCAGATCTAACTTCTTATGTAATTGAGAAAGAAAATAAATTTTAGTTTTTATGAAGTTATCTAGTCTTCAACAATATAGTGTCGTTACCGCAAACTATTGGGCATTTACTCTTACTGACGGTGCATTGAGAATACTAGTTGTTGGACATTTTCATGAACTTGGTTATTCAACTCTGCAAATTGCTTTACTTTTTCTTTTCTATGAATTTTTTGGAATAATTACAAATCTTTTTGGAGGGTGGATAGGAGCAAGATATGGCTTAAGGCTTACTTTATGGATAGGAACGATTCTTCAAATTCTTGCTCTTTTCATGCTGATTCCAGTCAAAGAGAATTGGTCAGTAATCTTTAGCGTCTCATACGTTATGTTAGCCCAAGCGCTTAGTGGGGTAGCAAAAGATTTAAATAAAATGAGTGCAAAAAGTGCAGTTAAATCAATAGTTCCAGATTCAGAAGAGAATAATCAAAATAGTCAAAAACAATTATTTAAATGGGTTTCAATTTTAACAGGATCTAAAAATGCACTTAAGGGTGTTGGTTTTTTCCTAGGGGGTCTTTTATATAAGCTATTGGGCTTTAATAATGCAGTTGGAATAATGGGTTTAGGTCTATGCTTCGCATTCTTTTTAACTTTATGTCTTCCAAAAGATTCAGGGAAAATGAAAAGAAAGCCAATTTTTAAAGATCTTTATTCAAAGTCCCAAGGAATAAATATTCTTTCAAGTGCAAGGTTTTTCTTATTTGGAGCTAGAGATGTCTGGTTTGTAGTAGCTCTTCCAGTATTTTTAGACATTTCTTTTGGATGGGATTATTTAAAAATAGGACTATTCTTGGGTGGATGGATAATAATCTATGGTTTCTTTCAAGTATTAGCTCCATTACTTAGAAAAGTATGGGGGAAAAATAATAGCCCAACAAAAACTACCGTTCAATTTTGGGGACTTATCTTGACGGTTATTCCTTTATTTATTGCTGGAGCTTTAAACGGTGATAAATCATTAGGTCCTGTAATTGTTATTGGATTAATAATATTCGGCTTTATTTTTGCAATGAATTCAACTACTCATTCGTACTTGATTTTGGCTTATTCAGATAATGAGAAAGTAAGTTTAAATGTTGGTTATTACTATATGGCTAATGCAGCGGGAAGATTATTTGGAACCTTACTCTCTGGCTTATTATTTATGCTAGGTAAAAATGCCACTATAGGTATGCAGTATTGTTTATATACTTCATCTATTTTGATTTTTATTGCTTGGCTTACTAGTTCTAAATTACCTACCTATTCTTCCAACAGCCTCAATTGATTTTTTTAGAATTACCCCTTTCAAAGGAACGAAACCAAGGTCTGGAGCTTTGGATTGATATTCATCACTGAGTAATTTATAGAATGTATCTTGAATTGCCTTAGTATTCCTCCCATTACCTTTTTCATAAGCAAGTATCCAAGTTAAAGTTGCTATTGGATAAGCTCCTTTAGCAGTGGGGTTTGGATTTTTACCAGCCAAGTTTTTATCAAGATTTATTCCATTTAAAGCTATTGCACCTGATTCAGTATTTGGAGTAACAAATTCACCTGATAAATTCTGAAGTGCAGCAGCCTTAACATTACCTTTAATGTATGACTGGTTTACATAACCAATTGCGCCTGGAGTATTTTGAATAACACCTGCCACACCTGAATTGCCTTTAGCACCAACACCTGAAGGCCATTTAACAGATTTACCAGTACCTAAACTCCAAGTTTTAGAGAAAGCCTCCATAGAATTTGTAAAAGCTTTAGTTGTGCCTGAGCCATCAGAACGATGTGCCCAAGTTAACTTACCTGACTTACATCCTAATTCCTTCCAATTTTTTATCATTCCCATTGCTACTTGAACAGCCTGCTCTTGAGTTAATTTCAAATCGCAATCATAGTTATATCCAAAAGCAATTGTTCCGCCTACCATCGGTATTTGAACAAGTCCTCTTTTAACTTTCTCTATATCAGAATCTTTCATAGGATCATCTGATGCACCAAAATTAACAGTTTCATCAATGAATGCCTTGCGTCCTGAACCTGACCCTACTGCCTGATAATTAACTTTTGTCCCTCCAGATTTTGCATAATCAGAAAACCATCTTGTATAGATTTTTGAAGGGAATGAAGCTCCTGCACCACTTAATCTAACGGAGGGTGTACCACAAGCTGTTATAGCAAGCAGAGAAGATCCAACGAGAACTTTCTTAAAAATGCTCATGAAATAAGTAGGATATATATCTCATTTATATCATCCGACTAAGGAAGAAAAACAAAGATTAAGAAATGCATCAAAATATTTTGATATAATCAAGTTTTCTTGATATATCTATTTCAAGAGCTCAACTGAAACTACAAGATTTCCTAAAAGACTATTAAGGGTACTTAGTTGTTCCTTACTTCCAAAAGCAATTAATACCTGACCAGGCTGAAGTAAAAAATCACCCCCAGGATTAGTTATTAACTTTTCATCTTCTTTTATTGCCAATATTTTAGCTCCACTCTTTTTGCCTATACCAAGTTCTAAAAGAGTTATCTTTTCTGCAGTTTCAAAAAGGCTAATATCATTACTCAATTCAAATTCTTCAATTTCACATTCACTTCCTGCCAATAAATCTAAGAAGTCAATCGCTATTGGTCGAAGAGCCATTGAAGCCATAGCTCTTCCTGCTGCTATATAAGGACTAACAACAATACTTGCTCCAGCTAATCTCAATTTACTGGCTGCTTCTTCCGTTCCAGCTCTAGCAATTACTCTTATTGAACTTCTTATCCCTTTAGCACTTAAAACAACATATAAATTAGCAGCATCATTAGGCAAAGTAACAACCAAACTTTTACATTTATCTAATCCAGCTAACTTTAAAGTTTCATCAAGTGTTGCATCGGCACAAAGTACTTCTAAGCCATTATCTTCAGCAATCTTTTTTCTATCTTCATCGCTCTCTACAACTATTATTGGAATATTTTGTGTTTTTATTTGATTAGATATTTCCTGACCTACCCTCCCATATCCGCACAAAATTACATGATTTTCCATTTTTCTTAAAAGTCTTTTAAAGCGTAATTCATTTACTCTTTGAAAATAGCCGGATTCAAATAATCTAACAGCTTTTTGAAAGGTAAATTGAATAAAAATTAATCCACCAACGATTATTAGAACAGTGATGATTCTTCCTTCGGGACTTAAAGTTTGAACTTCTCCAAAACCAATTGTGGTTATTGTGATTAGAACCATCCATAAGCAATCACCCCAATCCCATCCCTCTGTAATTCGATACCCAATAGCACCTAAAAAAAACAGAAAGAATAAAGAATAAATTAGACCAAACCAAGGCCTTAAGTAGTCTTTAATAAAATAGAACTCAAATAATCTAAGCTTCATATCTCTTATTATCGTTAACTATTCAAAAATTTCAAAATATTTTTCTATTATGTATCTAAAAGAATTTATTAATTTTGTGAAATACATATTTAGTCGGATATTAATATTTATTTTTGTCGCTTTATGCATTAAACAAATGCTTTCTGTTTCAGGTGTAATTTAAATCTCTCAAAACAACTTTTTATTGTTTTACTTTTACTGACTCAATTAAAAAATCAGAAGCTGATCTCAACCAATCGGCTACAGTCAAACGTAGATCAGGTTGTGAATATACTAATGCGACAATAATCGCAACTAAAATTATTTTCACCATGGCTGTTCAAATATTCTTTCGAATTAAAGCACATCTATAAAGTAAAAAGAACCTTAACTAAATAAAAATCAGACTAATTACCTAATTAAAATTTCTCTAATTGATTAAATAAATATTCTACTCTTCTTAAATTAACACCTAAGTCTGATTGACCTAATCTTGCCGCTGATCTTATTTGAATTATCCCTTGGGACCTATCAACATAACTCCTTGCATCGAGTTTCAAAATCTCAAGATCATCTGGAAATCTGAATATGGCACTTCTGCAAACACCTCTCCAGTAATTTTTACCACTTTCTAGGACTTCAGTTCTAGGTAAACCCTCAGCTAAGGAAACGAGTTGAGTAAATTTTTGATCAACATTTATTAGTTTCTTTTCCACTAAAACACTATTTAATGGGTTTGTTATAGGAGCAAGGCCTTGTGCTGTAAAAGTCATCTTATTAAAAACTATCCCAATGTTCTAACTGATTTTTTATGCAAAGTGAGAGCAAAAAGAAAACTAATTTTCTTTAACCAATTGATCTTTCTGAAACAAATTATTATTTAAAATTTTTTAAAACTTTAGGTTTTTTATAATCTTTTTTGATAAGGAGGGTTGTCTACTCTGATTAGTTTTCAAATTTCTTATCCAAAACACAACTCCAATTAACAAAAAAAGTTCAATAATTATTCCTAAACCAACCGCATTCATTATTATTTTTTCTCCTTTTTCTTTTTAGATCCCTCAATATAAGGAACAAGAATATTTAATAACCACTTTTTAAAAGAATTAATTGGATTCATTATTTACTTATCCTTTCTCCACAAGCTTCTTCCTTTAATAAGATCTTCAATGTTAGGCCAGGCTGCTATTAATTCCTTAAGGGCTTTTCTATTTGGAGTATAAAAAATACATGAGAATGCACTAATTAAATAAATAATGAACCAGACTTTATTTTCTGAATAAGCTAAAAAGAATGAGAAGATAAAACTTCCAACAAAGAAAAAGAAAAATAATCTATTTATTACTTCAAGAGGCGTTCTTTTAAGTCTGTAAAATCTTTTGTTTTTATTATTGATATCAGAATTAGCTTCAAACTTATTTTCATATGAATTAATTATTTCCTCCTCAAGAATCTCCTCATAATCTAGTTTTCCAGTTGGATTAGAATTATTTGACTTACTACTCATGTACTTTTTATCAACTATAAAAATTCTCTAAATATTATAGATCTTAGTCAGAAAAAATTTAAGTCAAAATTTTACATGCTTCAAATTAGACAAAAAGGTCATGTTTTTGAAAATACTCAAAAATGGTTTTATTTATAAATAAAACATTACTTAAAATATTCTTTTTGATTTTTTCAATCCTTAGGATCATAGATAAGACTGGATTCTTTTAGATTTTTAGCAATCAAATAATTGAAAGGCAATACTGTATTATCAAGTTAAAATATTAAAAAATCTCAAGTTACATGCAAAGATATTTAATTTCTTATGAATTTGCAGACGGTGAAGATCAAGAAGAAGGAGGAGAAATGCTTATTAATTGGTATGAATCGGGAGGGCCTCAAAATAGACCTGAGAACTACGAAGTTCATTCATGGATTTTTATGATACAAAATGGCATTGGTCATTCCGTTGTTAGTGCAGATTCTTTAGAAACAATTTGGAAACAATGGCACCCATGGAGAAGACTTATGGATATTAATATTCAACCTTGTTTAGATCTTGATGAAACTGTGTCTTTATTTAAGAAGGAAAAAATGAATACTCGCATTGATTAAAAAAGCATTTAGAAGTTTTTTCTAAATTTTCTTTTAGTAGCCATCAATACTTCAGACATATCTAACTGCGTTAAAAAAGGTTAGAAAAAATTTTCCATGATGTTTGATTCTTATCACATTTATTTTAAAGGAGAAATTCTTTTTAAAAACCTTAGTAAGGACGAGTTTGAATTCGTTTGGGGCAAACTCTATACTTCCTACATTAATGCCTTAAATGAGGAACTTACATTTGAGATAATTAGTGAAAAGAGTGTCAAAGAGTCAGCTTATAATTTAGAACCATCCTATTGATCTAACTAATTACTTCAGGAATAAAAGATAAAAAGTTTTTTATCCTCAATTTCACAATATTCTTTCTCTTCCTTACTGATATCAAGACTTATATTTTTTGCCTCTTTTTCAACATTCATGCTATAAGTCTTGAGAATTTCATTTCCCTTGAAAAGAGCAGCTATACCAATATCCGTTATGTACCAAACAAAATGAACTGTCTCACCAATTGGTTCATCTTTTAAAGAGTCAAGTAGAAAACCATGAGTAGAGTTCATTTAATTAAACTAATTCAATTACCACCGTTGCAGTATCTAACTGCCTCTGCATTAGAACTACCATTTTCTACAATTTCAGTTACACAACTATTAAATACTTTAGATTCTTTTTTTATAGAGCAAAATCCAAAAGCAATTGCCGCTAAAGCTACTGCAGATACGAAACTAGAACCAAGTTGAATAAATCCATAAGCAAACATGATTTTTTTCTTTCCACCGCATTTCTTAGAATCTGTTTTTTCTTCTGACATTTTTTAATTTTTGAACAGAATTCAATCTATTCGATTGATTTTCAATGTGAGAAATTTAAATCAGAGAGAAAACCGAATTAACATATTTTTTTTGCAAATTTATAAAGAGTATTTGTAAAAAAATTAAAAGTTGTAAAATTTTCCTTTAATAAAATTTTCATTTTGAAACATGTTGCAAATAAAAAAAGTATTTGATTTACTACAAAAAAATTTTATTTATAAAAATATCTTTTTCATAGAAAAGGAATGATCCCATTGTTGTTTCAGTAAGTTTTATTGATTATTAAACTACATTTAATATTTTATTGATGCAGTATTAATACTCAGAAAATAAGCCAACAAACCCTGTTTTTATCTTGATCCCCGTGAGTTATCCACTTTTTAACCATTTTTCAACAGGTTTTTCCACAAGTTGTAGATTTAATTCACTTTTCTATGTGCGAAATAAAATATAAGGTTTTTTTTGTAAAAAATGTCACGCGGAATTTTTTTGGGAACGATAAGATCAAAATTGGTTTAATAGATTTACAAATTCAATGATTGAAAAAATAATTAAAAAACAATCATCTGAGATGCAAAAAGATTTTAAAAAATCAAATCTTGATATTCTTACTGAAGAAAATGATCGCTTATTAAAAAGTCTTAAAAGGCCAAGCGGTTCTTATAGAGCTGCTTAATAATTTTATTATTTTTAAACTCAAGATATTCACTTAATGATCGTTTATTAAATAAAGTCCAAAAATAACTTTTCCCAAATTCAAACTAAATTAAATTTATCTTTAGGGAAATCTAAGTAACTTGTAAATTGAGAATATAAATTTTCTGTTAAATCCAATAATATCTAGGTTTAATAGTAACGGTAGTAATTAATAGTAGTTATATTTAATAAATCTCATGTTGAGATTAAGTATATATTCATTGTGAATTTTTCTAGAAAATACTTAATATTTTCTATCCAATCAATCCCTAATGTAATCAATCCACTTTTGAACCCATGACCATAAAAGAATTAAAATTAAATTACAAAAAGCTTTTAAATAAAGCAGATAAAGCCAATGGCCGCAAAGAAACTGTTTCTTTTTTGAATAGAGCTGCTAAACTCAACTCCAAGATCTACTCTAAAACCAAGACTAATTGCATCAAATGCAATGGTGTGGGTTACTTAAGAATCTCATTAGACGAAGCCAGAACTTGTCTTTGCTGTTACGGAAAAGGTTTTTTGATGGAAGAGATCCAAAGATTTTAACTCTTTAAATATTTAATTAGAAATGAAAGATCTCATTCAAGCTCATAAAAAGTTAATAAGTACGGTTAAAGAGCAGATGGGGTTTTCAGATTATGGAATGTATTGGTTAGCTTTTATTGAAGGTGGATTAACCATATGGTTGTTAGAAAGGATATTCTTTCACTGGTTAAAATTTTAAAGAAAAATTTTAATTATTTGAAAAATAAATTCTAATTTTTTTTCAGCTTAAGATTATCGTTTCTATATAAATAGTTGTAGGATGATAAAAAACTAATCATATGCAATTATTAGGTTTAATTTTACTCGCTGCTAGTAGCTGGTATCTCTGGAAATTAACTTCAAAATTTCTTGATGAGCCAACAAAAAAAGAGCTTTCGAATAGTTTTAATGGGTTAAAAAATAAATTGAAAGAAAGTAAAGAAAGTTTTTCAAAAGCAAAAATAAGTGAAGCTTGGGACAAGTATAAAGAGGAAGGCGGCGCTCTTTCTAATAAAGATAAAAAATAGTGGAAATTTTTAGTATCACAAGCTTTACTAAAGAAATATCTCGTATTGACCTAATTGGTATTTTGGTTGGGCATTTAGTATTTGCTATAGCTTTAACTCAAATTTTGGACTGGACATGGCTTAAGAATTTAATGAGTGAGGAGGATAAATTAAAAATGCTAAATAGCTACACATGGAAAGACTTATTGGTTGACGGAGCAATCGTTGCTGTAGTTATTGGAATTATTTTTCTCATCGTAAGTATATTTCTATAAATGAACATCACATATATACTTTTGATATTTTTATTAGCCTCATTACTAATTTTTTCTCAAATAGTAAAGTCTTCAGAAAAATCCCCATAATAAATGTCAGAAATTTCTAGCAACTCATCGTCAGGTTGGTATTTAATAGCAATCGTAAGTACAATTTCTTTTTTAGCTTTGATATATTTTGGGAAAACAAAATAAACAGCATTAATTAATTTTTTAATTATGTCATAAATAAAATTTGTTAATTGACTTCTGATTAAAAATTACAAATGAAAAGGCTAATAGTTTTACAACATTTAGAAATAGAAGGACCAGGGCTTTTTTATCAGATAGCTAAGGAGAGGGAGATGAATATAGAAATCATCCGTCTGGACCTAGGTGATGGCCTACCTAAAACTATTAAAGACGATTTACTTTTAATAATGGGTGGACCAATGGGAGTCAAAGATATTGGGAGCACAAAATATCCATGGCTAAAAAAAGAAAGTGATTTTATAAAGTCAGAATTAAAAAAAAAGACAAGTATTATCGGAGTTTGCTTAGGAGCTCAGTTATTAGCAAACGCAGCAGGAGGAGATGTCGAAATTTTAAAACAAGGATCTCCTCCTAAACCCTTACCAGAAATTGGATGGTCTCAAGTTTTTTTTAATCAATCAAATAATGACTTAAAGAAATTTTGTGAAACTCCTTTTCATGTCCTGCATTGGCATGGCGATAGAATTTTATTACCAAAAAATGCCGAACTCATAGCCAGTAGTATGCGTTGTAAAGAGCAATTTTTTAAGATTGGGGATTTAGCTTACGGTTTACAATTCCACGTCGAGTTAAGTAAAGAAATGACAGAAAGATGGATAAATGAGGATAAATTATTTATAACCAAAGGATTAGGTCCAAAAGGTCAATCCATTCTAAGGGAGGAAGATAAACAGTACGGAGAGAAAACAATCTTAAAAAGAAAGCAATTAATAAATAAACTTTTTAATTTACTAGGCAAATAAAAAAGCCCTGTCACTTCATGAGAAACAGAGCTTTTAATATTTATTTAATTTTTATATAAATCTATTAATAATAAATCCTTTCTTCTTTATTAAAGAATAAGAGACCAATGAAAAGGTTGTAGATACTGATTTCACGGTCTCTTTTGTAACCGTAATTTTCGGTAGATACGACAATGAATCACCTCCTTTACTAATATTTCTCTTAAGATAACCAAAATCATTAAATAAAGGAACTAAACATATTAAAATTTAAAGCTTTTTTTAACAAATCATTTTTTATAAGCCAGAGTTCAAGAAAATAAATTAAATCTACCAAGGCAAAATCTCTCCATTAGTATGCCAAAATGTCCCAGTATTATTTTTATTAAGAGAGTCGATACGTTTTAAAAGTCCATTTGCGGATTCTAATGTAGATATACCATTTTTTGTAAATCCAGTCATACGAGTACTTACTAAACCTGGATGCAAAATAGCAACATAAATATCGTCTTTTAACAAATCTCTTGAAAGTGATTTCGCTGCCATGGATAAAGCCACTTTAGACATCCTATAACCATAGGAACTACCGGATGAATTATCACCAATGGATCCCATTCTGCTCGTGATAAAACCAATCTTTGAAAACTTTTTTAAAAGACCTTTCAGTGATTTAGTCATAGAAAGAGGACTTAAAGCATTTACTACAAATTGACGAATAATACTTTCATGATCAAAATTATCAATCGAATTAAATTCATAAATACCTGCATTATGAATTAAACAATCTAATTCGACTCCTGATAATGCTTGCCTTAAATTATTGATTGAAACCTCTGAAGAAATATCAATACCTTCTTCAATTCTTACCCCTAAGTTTTTTAAATCTGAAGAAGCCTCTCTACAGGTAGCTATTACCTTATCTCCTCTCTCAATAATTTGTTTACATAATTCCAATCCAATTCCTCTGTTTGAGCCAGTTATGAGGTAAGTAGACATATTTTTAGATAATTTCAAATATTATAATTTCTGAAGCCTTAAAAAAAAATTAATTACTAATTCATTCAGTTTAATGGAAAGAATTTTGGTTATAATCCAAAAATGTCAGAAAGCAAAAGTCCATTAGACAGAATTTATAGATTAATAGCATCACATGCTTGGATGACTGAGAACGAAGCAAAAGTATTATTAGTAATGATGTATGCATCCGGAACAAAGTCTTTAGGATTGGAGGGTAAAGGTTTAAACAAATTTATGGAAAGGTCATTAGAAAAAATGTGTTCTGATAACAAAGAAAATTTACAAGAATATCTTTTAAAAATTAAAGATAAATTTCCCAACAATGAATTAATTTCAGAAGATTAATTTATGGAGATCTTAAATCAAGAATTTACTCAAGAAATAATTAGACTTACTTGGAGAAATCCTGTTTTTATGGCTGTCGCAATAGCATTGATATGGCTAATCCCACAATTATTAATTAGAAGAATTTTGTCAGAAAATTATAAGAAAAAGAAATTAGAAAAACAAAAAGACAAGATTGGAAAACTATACCCTAAAACTCTAAAATAAAAAATTAAGCTTAATAGTAAATTTAGATTAGTTTGAGAGAATTTTTTTTATGGATTATAAAATTGTAAGAATTGATGGAAAAGAAGATGATGTTACATCGCAATCTTTTTCAAACTTTGCAGATGCTTATGATTTATTAGATGAAATATATGGAGATCTATGTTGTTCAGATGTTGATTATGGAGATACTATTTCTTACGATATTGTAGAAGATAAGAAAAAAGAAAAAAAAATTCATGAAAAAGGAATTTGAAACTTGGGAACCTACTTATGAACAAAATATTGGGATAGTTTCAAGTGTTTATGAATTTATTAAAGAGGAGCTTTCTGAGCTTCAAGAAATAACGGAATGTCCTGATTCTTTTATTTATGATTTCATTGCAAGAATCCAACATGAGTGGCATCCAAAATCATGTCACTCATTGGCTAGGAATCACCATAAGAATGAGAAATGAGACAATAAATTTTTAACAATTCATAAGATTAAAAAATAATACAATTGTTTTACTCATTGATTTATTTTTAATATTATTCAAAATTAAATATTATTAAAAAATGATTATTCGAGTATTGGGTATAGTTTTGATTCTTGGAACTATTGCTTATTATGGTTTAGTTTTAACAGGTAATAGCACGTTATAAAATTCTTTTTTTTATTTGAAATAATATATGAAATGGCCTCCCACAAATTGCTGGACAGCACCAAAAACAATAGAAGGAAATCGTCATTATCAAGTAAAGGCTTATGGTGGTAAAAACGAAAAAAGATGGGTAGATCTTTTTCCAACAAAAAACAAACAAGATATTAAGAGGATTTCTTGGTTAACTCTAAAATCAAAATGGACTAGCGGTTGGTTGAGGCTTCCAAAAGATTGAGAAATTTAAATTATTCCAAAAGACCCTAAGATAAATTTTAGTGATATTTTAAACATAAGATTTTTGATTAAAATCGTTAGTTAAATTATTTAAGAAAGTTTATGAATAATTATTATTAACTAATTTTTTGTAAAGATTCATACTTTAATAAAAAACTCTTTCTTTTAATATCCAAAAAGAAATAAATTTAAAATGAAGAAAGAGCAAAAAAAGAAATTTCCTAATAAAAAAATAATCAGCTCAGCAAAATTTGAAGCTAAAGAACAATTTACTAAATCAGCATTAGAAAATTTAAAAACTGAAAATGAGAGGATTGTTAATTCATTAAAAGAATCTGGTGAAATAGATTATTAAACTTTCCAATCTTCATAAATTTAATAAAAGACTACAGAACAAATAATTATTAACTAATATAGTCTTTTAACTATATTAAATAATGGATAAAATTTCTTTAGCAAATTCACATCTACCTCAACTTATAGGTTTAGTATTAATGTCAATTGGCTACACTCTTGGAAACAAGTTTTACCTACCTCAAGTAAACAAAAATAACTAACAAATAAATATATTTAGAGAAAAACTTTTTTAATTTATAAATTCAATAGACTTAATCTAGGCAGTTATGTGACAATAGTGTGCCTAGTTGCGCAAAAATACCTTTTTTTCCCTTTTTTTATTACAATACGTAAATTTTGTGTTACATTAATTAATAATTATTTTTTTAGTAATGTCAAAAATTAAATCTGTTGAAAAAGAAAAAATTGTTGCTGAAAGACTCAATGGGAGATTTGCGATGATTGGGTTTATTGCGGCGGTTGGAGCTTATTTAACAACTGGTCAAATCATACCTGGATTCGTTTAATCTAATGAGCCCACTTACTGGTTTTATAATCATCGTTATAGCTATAACATTGCAATTTACTCTTTACACCATAAAGAGATTACAAGAGCCTTTAGAGCCCAATTTATTTGATACCCAAAAATCCCCCAAAATGAACAACAAGACAACAAGCTATTGGAAGAATGCCGAAATAACAAATGGAAGGTTAGCTATGGTTGGTTTATTGGCCTTGGTTGTTAATTATGGTTTTTTTGGATGGATAATTCCTGGATTTATTTAAATAGTTATGATTGCAAATATTGTTTGAACAAACCATAAAACTTGTTATGAATTCTAATAAATTTCCTCAATAATAAAATCAACATTTTAACTTTACGTCCAATAATAGCGTTCCACTTATAATTGATTAGGGTAACTTTTTATAAGTTACCTATTTTGTCTTAATATTTAAAAGCTTAATTTATTCAAATCCGTTAGCAAGTTCTTCTTAACAGACTAAAGATGTGGAAGAATTAACTTGTAATCAATAAGCTATTTGGGATAGGAAGATTTAAAAAAGTTAATCACAATAAAATAAACAATGCTGATTAGTAGGATGACTTGAACATTCCTTATTCCAATAATTTTTGATTAAAGATTCTAAATTTTTTTCATTATTTTTTCTTAGGTATTCAGGAATATAAGTATATGAAACTAATTCTTCGTTAGCGTTATTAAAGTAGTTTTGGAAGTCATTAAAGTACTTTGGCAGAACTGTAAATTGCGTTTGAATCTTCATGTTTTTCTCCTAGTTAGTAATGAAAATAAGGAATTTCTTCTAATGGCTTTCGAACAAAAGAACAGATCCCAAATTGCATGCATTCCATTTGTTCATCAGTTAAAGTTTTTGATTTTGACTCAATAGCATTAAAATTATTTAGAAAAGAATTGACTGCATTTTGGAGCATATGTTTATATGGATTCCTGCAAGACATGATTAACCTCCTTTTTTAGAAATGTTTCAAACCCTATTATTCAATAGTGCAATAAGGATCACTTTGTGATTTGCTGCAAAAAATTGTTTTGCGTAGATAAGCTTTTTCATATTGATTATAAATATTTTGAGTCATAAAAACTCCAAAATAAATAAGTAACATAGTCAGTATTAGTAGCTCTAATC
The DNA here is from genome assembly GCA_003211315.1 of Prochlorococcus sp. AG-670-O17. GTDB lineage: Bacteria > Cyanobacteriota > Cyanobacteriia > PCC-6307 > Cyanobiaceae > Prochlorococcus_A. The sequence goes on from QCTC01000007.1 coordinate 23,039, forward strand.
CTAAGTTGGTCACACTGATAACCTCCTTTAATTTAGTTGTTATTTAGTACGTACTGCATATAAAAATCAAGCGTAAGAATACCTAACAAAATTATCAAGCATTATCTGAAATGACCTTGGGAACCAAAATTAATAAGTTTATTTATACTTAGTTTTAAATAAATCAGCATATCTACGCATATACAAAAAAAATTATTCGTACTAAATTTCAATTAACAAAATGGAGGGATTAGAAATGATCGATAGTCCACCAAAGAAGTTAGTTAGATTGGTTTAACAAGCCAGTTGTTTTCTACTACACATAACTAAGTTGAGAGATTGATTACAAAAGTCAGTAGTCAATCTTTTTTTTTTAGTGGAGGTTAAATAATAAAAACATAATTATAAACTTATAAGAAATCTACACGAAAGTTGATTTTAAGAATTTATGTTTGCATTGCTCCCTCTCACAAAGTAATTTCATCTATTTCTGTAAAGCAAATCCAAATAAAAGATTAAATTTCCGGGGGTTCCTATAAAAACATTTTATAAATAAAATCGATTTTAATAATTTTAGAGAAACTATGGAAAATGAAAAAGTAGTAAAAGTAGAGCCATTAAATTTCTTTTCAAACGATATGACGGTCGCTAAAGATCAGCTAGCTCATAATCACTTGAAGTTAACATATCAAAGGGATTCAGTTACAGACCTAGAACAAAAACATAAAGAATGGGCTCAAGAAGATACAGCAATTTAATACTTAATACCTAAATAATTAATTTGTTTGAAAAAAATATTTATATTCAGAAAAAACTAAATAGATTATTAACAGTCGATTTAAAATAAAAGTAATTTTTTTTATGTCTTGCTTATTTACCTCTGTTTTCACTTTTAAAATTGAAAGCACTCGTTGAATGGGCAGCAATATTTGATAGTGCGGAGGCCACTTTTTAGAGGAGTAAGTAAGGAAGATCCTCAAAAAGTTATTGTTATTCATCAAGCTCCTGAAGGTAATGTTCAAAAGTTTGTTGAAGCTAATGGTGAATGGATGGCACCCATAGAGTAGACCTTTTAACGATTGCAGAGTCTTCTTGGACCTCTTCAGTAACAACGGAAGGTTTTGTGATTAAGAAATGAAAAACGCATTGTTCTAGATCCCACTTATGATTTTTTTGAGGTTTTTCTAATAAATCGAATAAATTAGATACTCTTGAGATTTCTGAAACCCAAAAACACAGAAAAGTTTATCTAGATTGGTATGGCTATAGAATTCATAAAACAAAAGCAACTAAAGCTTTAAATCTTAAGACACAAACAGAATCAGAATTAATGGCTTATTGAGAATCCTTCAAGAATGTGGCTAACTAGGTTATGAGTTTTTATAGTTGCCAATCTTTGATTCTTATATTAGGAAATATTTTATCTTCTTCTTCAATATTTTTGAGAAATTTATAATCAATAAAAGATTCATTTTCTAACATCTCAATTAATTTCCAGAATCTAAAAAGATGCCTATCAATCCTTTCTTTAGCTAGTTCAGTTGTAGTTCCCGCCTTTAATATGAAACTCCAATCAGAGGATTCAGAAAGAAGTAACTCTCTTGCGGCTTGCTTTAATAATCTTATAGAAAAATCATCCTTAAATTTCCTTCTAGATAATTCAACAAAAACAGCCCCCGCCTTTGTGATTTCTGGAACAATCCATGCATTTTTATCATTAAGCCAATAATTATGAAATCCCCCCTGCCCCCAGCTTGAAGGAGAAGGATCACAAATTTGAAGGTTAGGATTTTGAAGGAGAATTTCCTTAAGGTTTGTAAGCTTAATGAAATATTTTGAAGATTTTTTAAGTATGTTTTCAATAAACACTGGTCCTTCATACCACCAATGTCCAAATAGTTCTGCATCAAATGGAGCAATTAGCAAAGGTTCAAATGATTCTGATAAAGAAAGTTTTTTTAATTGTTTAGATCTTGATAAAAGATAATTATCAGCATGTTCTTCAACTTTTTTTATAGCTTCATCTTCTACATAAAATTCTTTTTTGCCTAATGAACATTTATTATTTGTAATTCTATGAAATTTCAATCCTAAAGGTCTGCTAGTTGGAATGCCTTTTTTTTGTAGTTCTGAGGAAGATAATTCCCATCCTAAGTCTTTATGAAATTCTCTATAAACTGGATTTCCTGGGTATCCTTCTCTTGAGGACCAAACTGGCAATGTTGATTCACTATCTCTCCCAAAAAATGCCACCCCTTTTTTTGAACAAATAGGGGCATATACACCATACCTTGGCCTTGGTGATCCATTCAAAATCCCATGACCATCTAAAACTGCATATCTAATTCCGCAATTAAATAATATGTCATCAAGATTTTCATAATAAGCGCACTCAGGCAACCAAATGCCTAGGGGTCTTGTTCCGAAAAAAACTTCATGACTTCTTATCGCAGTATTTATTTGACCTATTACTGTTTCAGGGTTTTCTCTAAGGATTGGTAAATATCCATGAGTTGCAGCACAAGTAAGAATATCTAAATTTCCAGTCAAATTTAAATTTTTAAATCTTTCTATTAAATTTCCAGAACATTTTTCCCAATATGAAAAATTATTTTTAATATTTCTCAGAAGAAATTCAGATGCAGCTTGTTCTCTTTTAGATAAATCACTTAAAAAGTCTATTCTTGTTTTAATCCAAGATGTGTATTTCTTTTGAATTTGTATATTTTGAAGAAGAGATAATAAGGTTGGAGATAAACTGAGGGTTAATTTTGTATTTGTAATATCTTGCTTTTTGCTTGATTCCATTACTTGAAGCAATGGAATATAACATTCAAGTATTGCTTGGAATAACCAATCCTCTTCCAAGGAATTTTCTTCATTTTTTCTAACATATGGGAGATGGGCATGTAGAACAATTGCCAATTTACCTAAGTAATTTTTATTAGGGAGAGGCCCATTCATAATTTTTTAAAGTTTATGATTAAAGTGCGTTTAGAATATAAAAATTCACCTTTAGGCAAATATTTAATTATTTATTTTTTTTAAAGAATACTTTATTTAATAGATATAAATATTTTTATTCATAATACTTTAACCTAAAATTATTAAGAATTGATTCCTAAAGACTTACTTAATTTATCCGTATCTAGTAATTTTTTTTAATTAGATTAATATATAAGTAATCGTATTTAACTAATGTCCAAAGATCCAGGCAGAATATTGATCTTTGATACAACACTGAGAGACGGTGAACAATCTCCTGGTGCAAGTTTAAATCTTGAGGAGAAGCTTGCAATTGCTCATCAACTTGCAAGATTAGGGGTAGATGTCATTGAAGCAGGATTTCCATATGCTAGTCCTGGAGATTTTAAGGCAGTAAATAAAATATCGGAAGTTGTTGGTGGAGAAAATGGTCCAATAATTTGTGGTTTAGCTAGGGCCTCTACAAATGACATAAAAGCTTGTTACGAAGCCATAAGCCCAGCCCCAAAAAAAAGGATTCATACGTTTATAGCTACAAGCGATATACACCTAAAACATAAACTTAGAAAAACAAGAGAAGATGTTCTTTGTTTAGTTCCAGAAATGGTTAGTTATGCTAAATCATTAGTTGATGATGTTGAGTTCTCTTGTGAGGATGCCTCTAGGAGTGATCCTGAATTTCTTTATGAAGTGATTCAACTAGCAATAAAATCAGGAGCTACAACTATCAATATTCCTGATACAGTTGGGTTCACAACTCCAAGTGAATTTGGAAAGCTTATTTTTGATATTAATAAAAATGTTCCAAATATTGATGAAGCTATTATTTCGGTACATGGTCATAATGATTTAGGTTTAGCCGTCGCTAATTTTCTAGAAGCAGCAAAGAACGGAGCAAGGCAATTAGAGTGCACAATAAACGGCATAGGTGAAAGAGCAGGGAATGCATCCCTAGAAGAATTAGTAATGGCATTACATGTGAGGAAAAGTTTTTTTAACAGTTTCTTTGGAAGAAGTTCAGATTCGCCTACTCCACTAACAGCCATTAGAACAGAAGAAATTACAAAAACTTCGCGATTAGTATCTAACTTAACTGGGATGAATGTTCAGCCTAATAAGGCAATTGTTGGGGCAAATGCTTTTGCTCATGAATCAGGTATTCATCAGGATGGTGTACTAAAAAATAGACTCACATATGAAATTATTGATGCAAAAACTGTTGGTTTGAATGATAATAAAATTTCATTAGGGAAACTTAGCGGAAGAAGTGCAGTAAGAGCAAGATTAGAAGAGATGGGATACGATTTAAGTAGAGAAGACCTAAATGATGCTTTTGCGCGTTTCAAAGATCTAGCTGATAGAAAACGAGAAATTACTGATAGAGATTTAGAAGCTATAGTCAGTGAACAGGTTCAACTTCCGGAATCTAAATTTCAAATAAGTCATGTTCAAGTTAGTTGCGGAAGTACATCCAAGCCTACCGCGACAGTAACTCTTATAAATACAGAAGAACATACAGAAGATACAGCTGTAGCAATAGGTACTGGACCTGTAGATGCTGTTTGCGAAGCACTAAATGCATTAGCTAAAGTACCCAATGAATTAATAGAATTTTCAGTAAAGTCTGTAACGGAAGGAATAGATGCATTGGGAGAAGTTACTATAAGAATTCGGAACAAGAATAAAATATATTCAGGACATTCTGCGGATACAGACGTAGTAGTTGCTGCTGCGAATGCTTTTGTAAATGCTTTAAACAGGCTGGTATTTTCAGAGAAGAAAAACTCTATTCACCCCCAATTTGATAATTTAGAAAATCCCAAAAATAAGATGTTATCAAATCCCAAAAAATAATTTAATTCTGGGATTATTAAGCTTAGCCAAAAACCAGTAACTAAATAATGTAGATTAAAGCATTAATTTCATATTCAATCAAACAAAATAATGAGAGAAAGGATATTAGGATATTGGACTCTTGCATGGGTTGGTTTGATAAGTAATATCATTGCTTTACCCATAATCGCTTTAATAGTAAGTTATGGCCCTCCATTGAAAGTAGCTAATATCACTCTCGCTATAAGCCTTGGCTGGCCTGCAGCAATAGTTGGAATAGTCTCTTCTTCCGCTCTTTTAGCGGAGAAGAAATGGGGTATTACCTTAACTCTAGTATCTCTTTCAATGATAATTTCAGGAGCGGCTCCTTATTCTATTTTTCGATTAGTCACCCTTAAAGATATTTTTGGAATTGGAGGTTTTACACTTTTATCTGCTTTATTAAGCATCTTGACTTTAATATATTGGTGCAATCCGAAACATCGAAGAAATATTAGATTATAAAATATTAAACTAAGAAAAAGTGTTATTTTTGGTTGTTGGATATTGAATTCGTCTATGTCTAATTCTTTTCCAAACATTTAAAAAAGATTTTTTTATTAGAAAAATTTCCCCCTTTGAAAGATTACAATCATTTAACTGGCCATCAACTTGCCTTGAATTAAATATCTTGGATATTGTTTCTAGTGCTTCATAATCAGAAGCATTAATGTCCATTGCTCTTAATGCCGCTTCACAACCATCTGCTAGCATCAAGATAGCAGTTTCTTTAGATTGAGGGATAGGACCTTTATATCTAAAATCGTTCTCACTAAAATCTAGTTTTTTCTCTTCGGCTTTATTAAGAAAATATCCCATTTTTAAAGTACCTTGATGTTCTGGGATGAAATTAGCTATTGGTTTTGGTAATCTATTTTTTCTTGCAAATTTAAGACCTTCATCAACGTGGGCTTGTAAAACCTCTGCACTTTTTAAAGGATCATCAATTTCATCATGTGGATTCACTCCCCCATCTTGATTCTCAATAAACCAATTTGGAGCATGTAATTTCCCAACATCATGATATAGAGAACCAGTTTTGATAAGATCAATATCACCCCCTATCATTCTAGTCGCCTCTTCAGCTAGACCACATATCAATAAAGTATGTTCAAAAGTACCTGGAGCTTCAATAGAGAGTCTTCTAATAAGAGGTTTTTCTTTATCAGCTAATTCTAATAATCTTGCCTTTGTTAACAATCCAAATATTGACTCAAAAATAGGAATAAATAATATTGTTATAAGCATTATTATTGCCAATAGCAAAGAATCAGAAAATATTTTGTTATTTGATGTAAATATTTCTTGGTTATCTATTAATGAATATTCCTCATTTCCAATTAGTAACCATTGAAAAATCAATGCCCCAATTGGAACAAATATTGAAAGTTGAAGTAACTGAGCTCGACTTCTTATTCGTCCTCCTAGAACTGAAACCACACATGCGCAAATCAATGTTATGAGTAGCAGATTACCATTAATATTTCTCAGAGAATCTGGCCAACTTAAACTTGCTATTGAGACCCAAGCTAAAGCAGTTATGGTTCCCATACCTTGAGAAATAATTAAAGCAGGGGGTACTATAATTGATAAAGGACTAAATCCTGCTCCAAATATATTCTTGACCATCTGAACGATTAACAGCAGTGAAATAATTAAGAGGATCTGTCTCGAATTAATGTTTGGATTTTCTTTTCTAGAAACTAGTATTAAAAATCCACAAGTGAATAAGACCTCAGTAAAAATTAAGCCCCAAGAAAAAACATCAGAACCTTCTAAAGTTGGAACAAGAAGAATTTCATAAGAAGATATTATTGAGATAACAATACATATTAGGAAGATAATTAATTTATCTATTGTTGAAATTTGAATAGGTTTCTTTACAGGAAATTGACTTCTTTTCCACAAGTTATTTAATTTTTTTATAATTCTTGTAGGTTTTTGCACAGAATACGATTAAATCTAATTGATTAATTTAAAATTATAGGCATGCTAGGTATAAAAAGGAAAAGTTTTTCAAAATGTCATTAAAATTGGATGGTAAAAAATTATCTTTAGAAATCGAAGAAAGATTAAAAAACTATATTCATGTTAATAAAACAATTGCAAAAAGAAATCCTGGGTTGGCTGTAATCAGAATTGGTGAAGATCCAGCAAGCGGAGTTTATGTAGCGAACAAAGAAAAAGCTTGTTCAAGAATTGGAATAACAAGTCATATTTTTCATCTAAAAGATACGGTAGAGCAAAAAGAAGTTGAAAAATTATTAAATAAATTAAACCTTGATAATGATATTGATGGAATGTTATTACAACTACCAATATCAAAGAAATTTGATGAGCAAAGATTGATCAGTTACATCAATCCAGAAAAAGATGTAGATGGATTAAATGAACAAAATATTGGGAAGTTAGTAAAAAATGAACCTGCCATGAGATCTTGCACTCCAGCTGGGATCATTAATTTACTAAGATCCCAAAATATCAAGATTGAAGGTAAGAAAATTGTTGTTATTGGAAGAAGTTTGTTGGTTGGAAAACCAGTATCTCTTATGTTGTTGAATCTTAATGGGACCGTAACAATGACTCATTCAAAAACTATAAATTTAAATAAAATATGTAAGGAAGCGGATATATTAATTGCTGCTGCAGGAAAACCTAACCTCATAGACTCAAGTTTTGTTAAAGAAGGTGCTGTAATTATTGATGTTGGAATACATAGATTAACAAGTTCAGATAAAAGCAAAACCAGATTATGTGGAGATGTATTATTAGAAGATGTCATTCCTAAAGTATTTGCATACACTCCCGTCCCTGGGGGTGTAGGACCAATGACAGTAACAATGTTACTAGTAAATACTATTTTCAGCTGGCAAAAACAATTTGGTTTATCATCAACTCTTAATGACCTGCTGCCATAAAGCCAACGATGAAGAAAAACATTACTCAACGTAAAATATGATAGAAGTTATAGATGATATTTCAGATTTTGAAAAATATCTAAAAGATACAAAAAAAGTTGTCGAAGAAGCTCTTGATTTCTCTTTAGGCCCAGAGAATCCAGAAATTCTCAGGGAATCAATGAGATATTCTCTCTTGGCTGGAGGTAAAAGGATACGTCCAATCCTTTGCCTAGCGTCCTGTTCCCTAGCAGGAGGTGAGCCCTCTCTAGCTGTTCCTACAGCAGTTGCCATAGAAATGATTCATACTATGTCATTAATTCATGATGATTTACCTTCGATGGATAATGACGACTTAAGGAGAGGAAGACCTACTAATCATAAAGTTTATGGAGATGCATTAGCTATTCTGGCTGGTGATGCATTACTAACGAGAGCATTTGAAATGGTCTCATTAAGAAGCCCCGGCGTTGATCCCAATAGATTATTAAATGTAGTTGGAGAACTTTCCCTAGTAGCAGGAGCACCCGGATTAGTTGGCGGTCAAGTTGTTGATTTGGAATGTGAAGGTAAAGAAGTTGACCTTGAAACCCTTGAGTATATACATCTTCATAAGACCGGTGCATTATTAAAAGCTTGTGTAAGAACTGGGGCAATGATTGCCGGAGCTAATGAAGAATTATTAAATGCCCTAACTACATATGCAGAAGGAATTGGTTTAGCATTCCAAATAATAGATGACATTCTTGATCTAACTTCAAGCAGTGAGAAACTTGGTAAAACCGCAGGTAAAGATCTTTTAGCTGATAAAACTACATATCCCAAGTTACTTGGGATGGAAGAATCAAAGAAAAAAGCTTTCGATTTAGTGGACAAAGCTAAAAAAGCAATTGAGCCATGGGGTTTAAATGCAAAATATTTAATCTCCTTAGCTGATTTCATCACAAATAGAGATAGGTAAAAAATATTTAACTTATGTCAGAATTTTCAGCTTTCTTCAATAATTCAGTTCTTTTCTGGAGTTTATTATCTTGTTTAATAGCTCAATTTTTTAAAATTATATTTAATTTCTTTTCAACAGGAAAAATTAGATTTGGAATTATGTTTGAAACAGGGGGAATGCCTTCAAGTCATTCTGCATTAATAACTGGTGCTACATCAGGAATAGGTTTTCAATTAGGCTTTGACAACCCCATATTTGCATTAGCGATTGCACTTTCACTAATTGTTATGTATGACGCCAGTGGGGTTAGAAAATCAGCAGGTATTCAGGCTGCAGAAATTAACAAACTATCAAAAAAATTAGATCCTAAATCTCAAATAGCTTTAAAAGAAACTCTTGGTCATACAAAATTTGAGGTTTTTGTTGGAAGTCTATTAGGGCCACTAATTACATTACCCGGAATTATATTTATAGGTTCCCCTATTAACATAATTGATTTGATAATAAATTAAGAATTTTGAGAATAATTAAATTGTGTAGCATTTACGAAGTTTTTTGCGGCTTCTGGGCAACTTGGTAAATGTAAATGAATCCAACTTGCATGTAATTTTTTATCTGACCAACCTTCATTTTTAAATTTAGTCTCCCACGATTTAATTTCCCATGCAGAAGATAATTGCCTCTGATACTCGATTTTTTTTAAATCAAATTCTGATGAGGCACGTTCAACATCCCAATAATGAAATTCGTGTCCTCTAATTGATTGATTTTGTTTAATTATTGGAGTATCCTTTAAACCCTTTATATATCTATAACCCACCGACAAATTACTTTTTTTTGATTTAAAAGGTAATATTCCGCTCATTTTATAGTTATTACCATTTTCATCTTTTATAAAGTCTCCTAAGATCATCATCCCACCACACTCTGCATAAATAAATCCCTTTTTACGGAATTCTCTTAATGACTTTAAGCTTTTATCTGAATCACTTATATGACTAGCATATTTTTCAGGAAAACCTCCCGGAATAATTAAAGATGAGGCTTCATTTGGAATTTCTTCATTATTAAAAATGCTCCATGAAATTAATGGAATTCCTATTTCATCAAGAAACTCCTTCGTATCAGGGTATTGGAAGTGAAAGATTTTATCTTCTGCAATTGCGATAGGTTTCTTTTTATCTATTTTAAAATCTTTACTACTAGAAATATTTAATTTTTTGTTTTGGAGAGGAGATTTCAGAAATTTGCTTAGAGAAACAACATCAAGATTATTTTCAGCAAAACTTGCAAAATAATCAACATCAATTTTTCTCTCACTATCAAATGGAGAAATTAAACCTAAATTAGATTTATTGACAGTTATTTTTGAATCAGAAGGCAAAAACCCAAGGATTTCGATATCTTCATTTTTAAAAACTTCTCTAATTAATTTTTTATGTCTATCTGAGTTGACGTTATTAAATATAATTCCTTTTATTGATAATTCTTTATCAAAATCTCTAAAACCTCTAACTGTTGGGAGAAGTGAGGCTACTTGCCCTTTAGCATTAACAATAAAAATTATTGGAGTATCAAGAAGTTTGGCAACATTTGCAGTACTTGAATAAGCAGTTGCACCTAATCCATCAAAAAGGCCCATAGCTCCTTCAATCAATGAGAATTCATATTTCAAAGAATGCTTTAAGAAATTTTTTTGAACCCATTCTTCACCACTCAAAAAAATATCTAAATTACGACAAATGGGTTGTCCAATAGCACTAAGTTGTTGTTGATCAAGATAATCTGGACCGACCTTAAAAGTTTGAATTTTTATCCCTTTTGAAAAAGCCCAACAAGAAATCAATAGAGATAATGTAGTTTTCCCACTATCAGTTGAAGGAGAAGATATAACACAAGGCATTTAATTAATTTTATTTATTGAAACCATTAAATATTTGAACTGCGACCTTAATAGCGTTTTCAAAAAGTGGGCTAGTATTACCTCTACTACTTCCCAATAACTTACTTACATCAGATTCTGAGGAAGAAAAAGCGTTTGGAACAACTTGCTCTATTAATTGCATGTCAGCCATACCACCAGCTTCAAGTCTCATACATTCAACAGATTCACAGCCAAGTATTATACAAGTATTGTTTTTACGAACCTCACTAATTTTGGAAATCAACCTTAATCCAATAACTTGGCCTAAATGAATACTTGGATTTCCCAAAGGTACAGGATTTATACATGCCAAAATTTTCTGGCCATTACTTCTTTTGAATTCTATTTTTATTAATTCTCCATGTTTATCTATTTTTGAAAATACCCATTCTAGTTTGTCACTAATCCACGAAATTAAAAGTAACGCTTGAAGAAAATTACCTTCTGCTATATCTATATCAATATCAGAGATATGATCTAATATAGGTCTTCTGGATGGAGGATCAAAAATCATTGCTAATGATTCACGCCAACTTTTAAGTCTTACCCAATTCAAATCATTAATAGCCTTATTTGATTTTATTGATTGATAAAGGATTTTCAAGCATCTTTTGGGCGACCCATTTGCAGTATCAATAATTAACCTAATACCCTGATTGGTAAGATAATTAAAAATTTCTTGTGATTCATCAAGATTGCCATTCCACCATAACCATATAGGTAAATCTTTTATAGATAGGTCATCAATAATTTTCAATCCTTTCTTGTTAATAGAATTAGAGTCACCCCTTATGACAACTAAATCGCCACATATAGGTTGAGATATAGTGTTATCACTAAGTGGGCAATAGGCCGATACAAAAGTTTTTATACCTTCTTTTTTATTTAACGTTGGCGCTAACGTAATTAATCTTCTAGGATTCAATGTGCTTATTGAAGATTCAAAGAATTGCCCTCTTAAATCTTCATAATCTTTATTTGATAAATTTTCCTTCAATAAAGTTAACAGATCTTCACTATGTATAGAAGTAGTATGTGATAACCCTTTCTCTATAATTAATTTTTTTGCAACTTTTATTATATCTGGACTTAATGTTCCAGTAATTGGTCCACTTATTAAGTCTGATTTAACTAAACATTGTTCAAGCCATGCAGGCTGCCAGACCATCAAAGTAAAAGTATTTGCTCCAGAACTATCTTCATCTTCAGAAATCCATAATTGATTTAAATAATTAGATATTTCTTGATGAGGTAATTCTAATGGGGTTTGAAGTGTTAATTGAGGTTTCATTATAAAGTTAGGGTCTGCGCCAGAAAATATGGTCTTTCGAAAGTAATTGATCTGATTCAGGAGGGCCCCAAGTCATTGATTCGTATTTGTGAATAGGTAACTTCCAAGGAGCATCTTCCATTAACTCTATTAATGGTGTATAAAGTTTCCAAGCAGCCTCCACTTCATCACTTCTTGTGAACAAGGTAGGGTCAGAAAGCATGGCATCAGCCAACAACCTTACATAACCTTCATCAGAAGGTTCTCCAAAAGATTCATCATAAGAAAATTCCATCTCAACTGGTCTTGATTTCATCCCAGAACCAGGTGATTTGACTTCAAATTTAAAAGTAGCTCCTTCATTAGGCTGAATCCTAAGAATAAGTTGATTTGGTGCAGGATTAATTATTGTTGATTCAAACAAATGTACTGGGACATCTTTAAATGTTAATACAATTTCTCCAAGTCTTTTAGGTAGTCTTTTTCCTGTTCTTAAGTAGAAAGGAACTCCTTGCCATCGCCAATTATCAATAAATAATTTTGTAGCAATATAAGTTTCTGTCGTACTGTTCAAATTCACCCCATCTTCATCTCTATAACCTTTAAGTCTTTTTAGACTATTCCCTCCTTTTGCATACTGTCCTCTTATACAGCAATTCCACGGTTCATTCTCATCGGCAAGTTTTGAAGCTTGAAGAACTTTTGCTTTTTCATTTCTTATTGCTTCAGGTTCAAATTTACCAGGAGGCTCCATTGCAGTAACAGCAAGCATTTGAGTTAAATGATTTTGAAGCATATCTCTTAAAGCCCCAGAGCTTTCATAATAACCAGCTCTATCTTCAACCCCAACTGTTTCCGAAGATGTTATTTGAACACTTGAAATATAATTCCTATTCCATATAGGTTCAAAAATAGTATTAGCAAACCTCATAACGAGTATGTTTTGAACAGTCTCTTTCCCCAAATAATGATCTATTCGATATATCTGACTCTCATCTGCACAACTTTGAACGATCTTATTTAATTTTTTGGCACTTGAATAATCTCTCCCAAAGGGTTTTTCAATAACAATTCGACTTTTCTTAGGATCATCTAGTAATCCAGCAGACTTTAGAGCCTTACAACCACTTCCATAGAAGTTTGGAGATACTGATAAATAGAAGGTCTTATTTCCATGTGTAGCTTGTAACTTATCAATTTCATTTAATCTTTTAGAAAGTCTTACAACGTTATCGCTTTGCTGCAAATCAACTGGTTCATAGAATAGATAATTTGAAAAATTTTCCCATTCCTTTTCATTGTTAGATATCTGAACAGCTAGCTTAGCTTTCATTTTTTCCTTAAAATCTTTATCACTCCAGGGCCTTCTTGCACAACCAACTATAGCGAATTCACTAGGGATCCTCCTTTGCAAATAGAGTTCAAATAAGGCAGGTATAAGTTTCCTATGAGTAAGATCTCCACTAGCGCCAAATATTATTAGGCATTGTGGAGGAATCACTCTTTCTTGTCGCAAACCCAATCTAAGAGGATTACTTAAGGTTGAGGGCATATCTTTTTTTTAAGTCTTATATAGATAAAATCGTCTTTTTTTCGCTAATTAGCTACATTTTGTGTCTAAATCAAAAAAGTCTTTTGTTTATTTAAAAAAACTTTATAGAAACTTTAATAAGTTTCTACATGCCACCTACCAGCTTTTTTTAATTGTGGTCTTAACTCTGACCAATTTAATCCTTTTTCTTCTGCTGCTTTTGTCATGGCTTCATCTATGCCAGGTTCCATTCCTTTTAACCCACAAAGATAAATATGAGTTTTTTCATCTTCAATCATATTGAAGATTTCATTTGCTGATTCTAAAACTCTATCTTGAATATACATTCTTCCACCTTTTGTATTTTGTTGTTCGCGACTAATGGCTTTAGTATATTTAAAATTTTCTGGATAATTTTCAAGATATCTCTGTAGATCTTCCTCGTATAACAAATTAGCTGATTTAGGTGCGCCCATAAATAACCACGCTTTACCTTTAAAGTTCCATTTGTTTTTTTCCTTTTCGGTAGCTTCAAACATTCTTCTTAGATAAGCCCTCATAGGAGCTATACCAGTACCAGTTGCCAACATTACTATATTTGCATCTTCTTCGTCAGGAAGAAGCATTTCTTTTCCTACAGGGCCTGTAATCTTTACCTTGTCTCCTGGCTTAATATCACATAAATAAGTAGAGCAAACACCATTAATAGTTTCGCCATCTTTTTCATACTGAAGTTGCCTGACACAAAGAGAAACGGTATTGCCCTCGAAATCATCTCCATGCCTTGTACTAGCTATTGAATAAAGTCTTAGCTTATGTGGCTTTCCGTTGGCATCTTCACCTACAGGCATAATACCTATACTTTGTCCCTCGACATAATTTAAAAAAGGATCGCTTTCCTTAAGATCAAATGTTATGTGATTTACTCTTCCAATAGCACCTTCTTTAAGGAGACTATAGTTCCCAGTAACAGTTCCTTCAAATGGGGTCTTTGGTCTATATATGTTAACTGGTACATCAGCATGCTTTTTTTTCGTAGGTTTGGAGGCTGCTTGTTTCGGATCAGTCTTAGATTCCACTACCTTTGCCTCAGTTTTTTTTGATTTGTTAGCTTCTTCAAATTTTATAGCCCTTTTATTAAAAAAAGTCATTATGAGATAAAAAACTGATATGACGATTGGAATATGAACTAATCCACCTGCGATAACTTTTGCTTGTGAGTAAAACATTTTTTGAACTTATTTATATTAAAAGATTATCAATTTGTATATTAAATTGTATGTTATTTATAAAAATGGTTACGTTTTGAGATCGGAATATTTAATTATAAATCTTTCCATTTTTCAAATTTTTTAGATTTTATCGGTATAGTTACACAGGAATAATTTTTTATTTAATAAAAAATTCATCTATGAATAATTCTCAAAGATCAGTAACACATTCTCAAAATAATGATTACAGAACAATTGAGCAGACCATGGAAAAGCTCCCTGGAGGAACAAGGAGGCTTGCCGCTCAATTAACTACTTCTGCAACTTTCGACTCTCTATGGAACGTTTTAACTGATTATGACCGCCTAAATCTCTATATCCCAAATTTGTTATCTAGTAGAAAAATTTATAAAAAAAATAATAATGTTCATCTAAAACAAGTTGGCGCTCAAGATTTTCTTGGAATGAAATTTTCAGCGGAAGTTACTATTGATTTATTCGAAGAGAAAGAACTTGGTTTATTGAAATTTAATTTAATAAAAGGAGATTTCAGAAGATTTGAAGGGAGCTGGAAAATTCAAACAATAAAAGATACTTCAAAAAACTCATTAATTTATGATCTAACTGTTCAAGGTTGTCAATGGATGCCAATTGGAATGATAGAAAAAAGGTTAAAAAAAGATCTTTCTGAAAATTTGATTGCAGTAGATAAGAAAGCAAAAGCTTCAATAAAATAGATAATTAAAATTTTAAAATTAATTAATAGCCCCAAGGGGATTCGAACCCCTGTCGCCTCCGTGAAAGGGAGGTGTCCTAGGCCTCTAGACGATGGGGCCAAGGAAATAGCTTAATAGCTTATAAAAAATTAGGAGTAAAGCTATCCTTTCGTCAAGTGTTGTTGATCTTTGTCTTGGCCTTGCCACACTGGAACGGTGAAATAAAAGCATGAACCTTCCCCAACTTCTGATACAACCCATATTCTTCCTCCATGTACTTCAACAATTCTTCTGCAAACAGATAGGCCAATGCCAAATCCTGATGTCCCCTCAGATGTCTGTGGGAGCCTGACTCTATCAAGAAATATTCTTTTTTGCTCACTTACTGGAATTCCAGCACCTTTGTCACAAATCGTTATTTCTACCCATTGATTTGTTTTATGAATCATTGTAATTTTTATTGTTCCAGAATCTTCTGAAAATTTAAGGGCATTTTCAATTAAATTTAAAAATACCTGTCTCATTCTTCTTTGATCTGCATATACACTTGGGAGATCTGTTGGGATATCAGTATCAATTTCTATTTTCCTTGATCTCCAAAACTTTTCTAATTCAAGAATTGTCTCAGCACTTATATTTCCTAAATCAATTTTTTGAGGATTAAAAAGGGCTTCCCATTTAGTTGTTCCAACTTCAAGAAGATCTTGAGATAAAAGTTCAATTTCTTCTAAACGTCTTTTAATAACATCTTGCAATTTTTTTATATCAATTTGTCCAAGTTTTTGACTTTGAATAGCAAGCGTTGCAGCCGTTAGAGGCGTTCTCAATTCATGTGCAACCATTCTTAGCAGCCTTTCTTGTGATTCGATTCTTTTTGTAAGTGTCTCATTTTCTTGTCTAAGGACCAATAATTCATCCTCGAGGAGAAATTCTTTTTGTGTTCTAATTGAATCTATTTTAGAAGGTTGAAGATTAATACCTAAATTTTTTGTAACCCCTTCCTGTTTCCATCTAGGCAACCAAGTCTGCAACTGAAGAAAAATATTACTTCCTGCAAATATTTGCTTTGGCGCTGGTGAAACTTTAATAAGAGCTGGTATAGCAACTAACCTATGTAATTCAAGGAGTTCAGGTTGTTCCGTTGGTTCGGAAATCTGAAGAGAAATCTCAAACTCGCAATCATCAGACTCTAAATAAGATAGTAATGATTTAAGATCACTTCTAGAAAGATGATTTTTGGCAGCTACTAATATAAGTTTTAATTCTTTTTTATCATTCAAATTATTTGCCCAAAAGTTTTGATTAGCTGTTTTTGATTATAAACACATTAAGATATTTATAATTATTCTACAGTTAAGCTATCAAATAAATAGTTGATATACATAAATGGTTATTAATAATCAAAAAATTAACTTTAATAACGGAGAATATAATTCCCCGGAAATTAGCATAGATAGTAATTTAAAAAGATGGTTTACCCGTAACATTGGGCTTTGGAAATCCAATCGGACATATTTTCTCGAAGAAGAAAGGAAAACTTATAACCTTTGCATGTACATAAATATTGAGTCTCTTGAAAATAAAAAAGAATGGGAATCTCATTATAAATTTACTTGGTATCCAGAAAAAAAATATAGTTTTTTTGATGAATATCCTAAATATAAAGAAAAAGGCGAAATGCGAGCATTTATAAAGGATCATCAATTAATAAGAGAAAATTTTTATTTAAGTGATATTGATGGAATATCCAATATTAAACAAGTTGATGAACATGAGATGATTTTCGAATCTGCCTATGAAGACTGGTATATACTTGAGCATACAAGACTTATTGACCGAGATAATTATAGATATAGGGTTATATACTCTTGGAATAAAGATAAACTTAAAATTGTAGAGAATCATCATGAAATTAAAATTGTGACATAAGTTCGAATAAATAATTTTGTTTAAAAATAAAAAATGTTATCTTTAATATGCTTAATAAAAAATAATTAAAAATTAAATATGAATTTTCAAAAGCTAGTTAAAATATTTTCAACTCCATTAATTATCTCGACGGTTTTTTTTAATATTAATCCTGAATTAAATGAAGTTAAATCCAACAATAAGGTAATTCCAGCAGATGCTAATGATCTAGCTCTTTATCAGGGTATGGGGATTTCTTACGTTTGTAGTGCTACAAGAAAAGGCATTGATATGGATTTTAGAAAATCATTAAGTGTAGCCTCAACAACATTTGTAACCGTTGTGCAACAAAAACATGGGGGGTTGATTATTGAAGGAAAGAAAAAGAAAGAACAAAAAGTTGACCCTAAAACGTTATATCAAAATGTTTCTTTCCGTTTAATAGGAGGAGCTCTTGACGTTTGTCCTAATAGCGTTCCGGATAAAATAGAAAATGAATTTAAAACAGAATTAAAAAGAATTCAAAAATTAAACAAGGAATAAAACAAAATTACCTAAACATAGAGCTAACAGAACTTTCTTCATGAATTCTCCATATTGCCTCTCCTAGCATATTTGCCACTGAGAGTACTTTTAACTGAGGGAAATTCACATTATCAAGGACTGGGATACTGTTGGTAACAATAACTTGTTCAAATAAATCTTTTGAACTTAATCTTTCATAAGAAGGTGGAGAAAATACTGCATGTGAAGCACATGCAAAAATCCTCTTTGCCCCTTCTTTTTTTAATAAATTTGCACCAGAGCAAATAGTGCCTCCTGTATCAATCATGTCGTCGATAAGAATGGCCGTTTTCCCCTTAACTTCTCCAATTACAGTTAAGCTCTCTGCAATATTATGGGCGGATCTTCTCTTGTCAATAATCGCTAAAGGAGCATCTTTCATTAATTTTGCAAATGCTCTTGCTCTAGCTACTCCCCCTACATCGGGAGATACAACTACAACTTCTTCCAAATTTAAGGATTCAAGATAATCAATTAAAACGGGTGATCCATAAATATGATCACAAGGGATATCAAAATATCCCTGTATTTGAGCAGAATGTAAATCCATAGCAAGAACTCTATCTACTCCTGATTTTTCAAGTAAATTTGCTGTAAGCTTTGCTGTAATTGACTCTCTTCCTGAAGTTTTTCTGTCTGCCCTTGCATATCCGAAATAGGGAATAACAGCTGTAATTTGTCTAGCTGAAGCTCTTTTGCAAGCATCCACCATTATCATCAACTCCATTAAACTGTCATTAACAGGAGCGCATGTAGGTTGAATAAGAAAAACATCGCAACCTCTTATTGATTGTTGGATTTGAACATAAAGTTCCCCATCCGCAAATCTTTTAGATACCAAGGGAACATTTTCTATACCTAAATATGATGCAATTTCTTCTGCCAATTCAGGATTAGAAGTTCCACTAACTAACCTTAGTCGACTATTGGTTAGATTAAAATTTGGATCTTCATTCTCCACTGCCGTGATAAAACTAGTCACGAAATTAGCTTATAAAAACTCTATTGCTATCGTAGTGCCTAATATCAATTTCGCAAAAATTAATTAACTTAGTTATGTTCAATAGTCATAAGTTCCCAGTTTAATAATAAAAGTATTATCTCAATATAAAATTAGAAAATTTTTATTAAAATAAGAAATTTTTAAATTTATTTGTTAAACCATAAATATTTATCTATTGTAGTTCTAGACAATTATTGAAACACAAATTATAAATTTTAAGATTTACTTAAATATATATGACTTTAAAATCAGTTTTAAAAAATAAATCTTTAGGAATACTTGTTCATCCTTCAAGCCTCCCGCGTGGTAGTTATTGCGGCACCTTTGGAGAAGGAGCAAAAGATTGGATTGAAAAACTTTCTAAGCATAATATTAATTTCTGGCAATTCTTACCTCTTACTCCAACTGACTCTACGGGATCTCCATATAGTTCTCCATCTAGTTTTGCTTTAAATCCTTGGTTTCTTGATATAAATGAATTAATTAAAAAACGTTATATTTTTTTATCAAATATAAAGGAATTAATCCCAATCAAAAAGAATGAAGATCATTTTGATTTTGATTTCGCAAATAATTTATCAAAAAAATTGGGGGAATATCTTTTAGTTGCTTGGGAATCTCAATCTGAAGAGAGGAAAACTGATTTTTACATATGGAATAAAAATAATAATTGGGTTGAAGATTATTCAATATTTATGGTCATAAGAAAAGAATTCAATATGATGCCTTGGTGGGAGTGGCCGTTGGAGTTTAAACAAAAAGAAAATGAATTTATAAATTCGTGGATAAAGGACAAAAAAAAAGAAATACTTAAAACAAAATTAATTCAATGGCATCTTGATAAGCAGTGGATGGAAATCAAAGTCTTTGCTAAAGCTAAAGGAATTACACTTATAGGTGATTTACCTTTTTATGTTTCAAGAGACAGTGCGGATGTATGGAGTAATAAATCACTTTTTTCAATATCTCAAAATGGAGATTTACTTTTTCAAAGTGGAGTACCGCCTGATTATTTCTCATCTACAGGACAACTATGGGGTACCCCTACTTACTATTGGGCTAAGCACATAAGAACAAATTTTAAGTGGTGGAGGAAAAGATTTAAAAGACAATTTGAACTTGTAGACATTTTAAGACTTGATCATTTTAGAGCGTTGGCTGGATATTGGAGAGTGGATGGTAATGCAAAAAATGCTATAAATGGGACTTGGATTAATTCACCTGGTAAAGAGCTATTAAATTTTTTAAAAAAAGATTTAAAATCTCAATTTTTACCTATCATTGCTGAGGATTTAGGAGTAATAACTAAAGATGTAGAACGTCTAAGGGATAATTATAATTTACCTGGGATGAAGATTTTGCAATTCGCATTTGATGGGAATGAAAACAATCCTTACCTACCTAAAAATATCGAAAAAGAAAATTGGGTTGTTTATACAGGAACTCATGATAATAACACTTCCACTTCATGGTGGGAATATTTAGATATTCATATTAAAAACCATATTAAAGATCATTACAAATACTCAAATGATCCTTCTTGGAATTTAATAGAAATTGGCATGAGAACAAAAGCAAACCTTTTCATCTCTCCAATACAAGATATCTTATCTTTAGATGACTCAAGTAGATTAAATACTCCTGGTACAATTACTAACAATTGGAGATGGAAATTAACTCACACCCTTGATGAAATAGATTTGAATTTACAAAAATATACTGATCTTGGACATAAATATGGGAGAGTAAGTAATTAGATCAAAAAATATAATATATTATCCTTTTTTCTCAATAATTTGAATCTCAATAATTTTAATATTTGAAATAAAGTATCGATTTAGAAAAAATAGTATCGAAATTAAAAATAAAAAATAAAAAAGACTTCCTTGCCAGGAATTTAGAAAATCAAACTTTCTTAAAATATAATTTTTTTTATTTTTTTCAATAGTGTTTGTTTCTTTAATAATTAACCCTACCAAGGTATTATTTTTTAAAGATAAACATTTTTCTAACTTAAATAATATAGACCTTAGAAAAGGATCTTTGGGCCTAAGGTCTTCAATATTTTTCTCAATTGAATTTATAGAAGATTCTGGAATTTTAGATATATTAGATAATTCTTTAACAGAAAGATTATTTTGAATCCTTGCTTCTTTTACTAATTTACCAATTTCACAATATTGATCATATTTTTCACTTTGGTTTAGCTGCTCTAATTTTATTTTTTTATTTTTTGGAAAATTAATATTGAATATTCTCATTAGATTTTTTTAATTTTTTTTTTTAATTATTCAATTTATTTATGTGAAAAATTTATTTAATTTTAATCATTTCATAAATCAAAAAGTATAGTTTAATGAGTTGTTATAAAACAAAAACTAAGCTGTCGATATAATATTTTGAACGGCACTTTTAGCCAATTTCAAAGGGCTAAAAGTATCTCTAAGCAAAAATAAAAGTTTTTCAGCATCTTTGAATTCTAATCTATCATCCTTGATAAGGCTTAATAAAAGGTTTTTTCTTACTTCAGATCCTTTTTCACTAACAAAAAGTTTCAACCCTGCATTCGCAACTGGTATGAGATCTGGATTGATATTTTCGGAATCCTTAAATAAGGTGTTTAATAAACTTTCAAGCTTATCTATCTGAATTCTTCCTTCATTATCAAATACAACCTTAAGAAGAATATCGACAATTTCATCCGAATTATCTGTTAAAAGTTTTTTAGCAATATATGGATAAGCAATTTTTAAAATCTTAAATTCAGGATCAAGTCTTAAAGCTAAACCTTCTTGACTTACAACAGCTCTAATTATTAAGGCAAACCTACTTGGGACTCTAAAAGGGTAAGAATACATTAGTTTTGAAAATTTATCAGTTACATTTTTTAAATTAAAATTACCAACCTCAGCCCCGAAAGATCCTCCAAGAACTTCTTTTAGTGGTTCTACAAGTTGTTCAAGATCTTGATCTTTGGTTAAAAAACCTAATTTCTGAAAATCTTTAGCCATAAGTAAATATTCTTGATTTATTAAATGCACAATTGCCTTAATAAGTGTAAGCCTATCTGAATTTGTAATAGTATCCATCATCCCAAAATCAACGTAAGCTAAGTGTCCAGCATCTACAGTTCCTCCTTTAAGAGCAAACATATTTCCAGGATGAGGATCTGCATGAAAATATCCATATTCGAATAATTGCTGCAGTCCACTTATCACGCAAGTTCTGATATAAGAAGAGGGTATCAAATTATTTTGCTCTAAAACTTCTCTGTCCCTTAATTTGACTCCATCAATCCAAGATGTTGTAATAACTCTTTTTGAGGAGAAATCTTTTTCTAATTTTGGTATAAAGACATTAGGATTGGATTTGAAAAAATCTGCAAACTTCAATGCATTTTTGCCTTCTTGCTCGTAATCAATTTCTTCAAAAAGGGATTTACCAAATTCATCTATTATTTCCCCAATACCAACACCTATATTAAGTGGTAAAAATGATCCAAACGTAGTTGCTAAAATTTTTAGAATTACAATATCTCTCCTGATTAGAAAGTACAAATTAGGTCTTTGTACTTTTACCGCACAAAAATTATTGTTTTTCTTTTTTGCTTTGTAAACTACTCCTAAACTTGCTGATGCAATAGGTTTATCTGGAAAATCATCAAATAATTGATTAGCAGGAAGTCCAAGTTCTTCTTCAATTATTTTTAGAGCGATTTTATGTTCAAAAGGTGGAAGATTATCTTGTAGATTTGTAAGTTCTGTTAGCCAATCTTGTCTTACAAGATCTGGCCTCGTTGAAAGTGCTTGTCCTAATTTAATAAAACATGGGCCCAAATCAGTAATTACATCAAAAAGATATTTTGAAAGATTTTTCTGTACATTCTTACTATTACTGTTACCTTGAAAAAGTATTCTTACTAAAAGGAAAATTAAAGTTAAAAGTATATATAAAACTCTTGGTAATAATATCCATGGCCTTAAGATTAACCAAATCATATCTTTTTTAGGCGAATATTTTGAATAAGAAGTTTCCATTTACATCTAAAATATTAAGGAAGAATTTCACTTCAATTCATTCTATATGTGCCAATAATACTTTATGAGTATTTCTTCTTTTCTAACTAAAAAGTTTTTAAAGTCACTTTTTTTCCCTGCTCACAACAGAGGGAAAGCTTTACCAAAAGGCTTGATTAGATTATTAAAAAAACAACCAGGGTATTGGGATTTACCAGAACTTCCTGAGATGGGTTCACCATTATCTAAAAGTGGATTGATACATGATGCGCAAATATCAATTTCAAAAAAAGTAAATACAAAAAAATGTTTCTTTGGTGTAAACGGAGCCTCTGGTTTAATTCAATCAGGAATAATCGCTATGGCTAACCCTGGTGAATATATTCTTATGCCAAGGAATGTCCATATTAGTGTTATTAAAGCTTGTGCTTTGCAGAATATTATTCCAATATTCTTTGACATTGATTTTTCTCCAGAGACTGGACATTACATTCCAATCACTAAAAAGTGGTTTACAAATGTATTTAATAATTTAGATTTTGAAAAGAATAAAATTGTAGGAGTAATCCTAGTTAATCCCTACTATCAAGGTTATGCAACGGATCTTGAACCTTTAATTAAAATTTGTCATTTACATCATTTGCCTGTTTTAGTTGATGAAGCCCATGGTTCGTATTTTCTTTTTTGTGAAAACTATAATCTACCGAAATCAGCCTTGAGATCAAAAGCAGATTTAGTAGTACATTCATTACATAAGTCACTTAATGGACTTACTCAAACAGCAGTAATTTGGCATAATGGAAATATTGTTGATGAAAATAAATTAATCAGAAGCATAAATTTACTGCAAACTACTAGTCCTAATTCTCTTTTGCTTTCTTCTTGTGAGGAGTCCATTAAAGACTGGCTTAACAAGGATAGTCTTAATAAATACAAAAAAAGAATTTCAGAAGCAAAATCAATCTTCA
This sequence comes from Prochlorococcus sp. AG-670-O17, assembly GCA_003211315.1. Lineage (GTDB taxonomy): Bacteria > Cyanobacteriota > Cyanobacteriia > PCC-6307 > Cyanobiaceae > Prochlorococcus_A. The sequence goes on from QCTC01000007.1 coordinate 46,826, forward strand.
ATGAGTTAATAAAAAAAGAGATCCCTCTTGTTCAAACTCAAGACCCTTTAAAAATAGTATTAAATACCTCTAAAGTCGGAATTGATGGCTTTACTGCAGATAGATTCTTTTATAAAAACGGACTAATAGCTGAATTACCTGAAATGATGACTCTTACTTTTTGTCTTGGTTTTTCAAATCAAAAGGATTTTACTTTTTTGTTTAAAAATTTATGGAAAAAGTTACTAACTTATGCTAATAAATCTTATGGTTTAAAAGCTATAAAACCACCTTTTAAATTAGTTCAATCACCAGAAATACCCATAGGAGTTGCTTGGAAAAGTAAGACTTATAGTGTTCCTCTTGCTCAATCCTTAGGAAAAATTTCTGGAGATATTATTTGTCCTTATCCTCCTGGTATACCTTTAATAGTTCCTGGAGAAAGAATAGATAAAGAAAGATTAGATTGGATAGAAGCTCAAGGTATGTATAACGAAGATCTGTTAAATTCTTATATAAGAGTCATACATAAAGAAAATAAAATATGAGATTGCGAAGTGGGTTACTTATAGGATTATTTGGTTTAGTAGTTGTTTTATTAGGTGGATGGTATTTCACAATAGCAATTGCATTACTTACCTATATTGCACTTCTCGAATTTTTTAGAATGGCAGAATTCACTGGAATTAAACCAGCGACCAAAACTACATTATTTTCATCTTTCATAATTATAATTTCAACCCATCTAGAAGCCATTGGATTCCTTGATAGAGAGATATACCACTCAATTTTACCAATATGCTCAGTAGGTATATGTGCGTGGTT
>QCTC01000008.1 GCA_003211315.1 Prochlorococcus sp. AG-670-O17
CAAATTTAGATGCATATAAAAAGGATAATTCTTCTTTAAATTTTTTGAAAATATCTTCATCGCAGAATTTTGACTTTAATAGGCATCTTAATTCTCTTTTATCTTCTATTGCCCCTTTAAAATCTCCCTCCTTAAATTTTCTTTCGCTAGATCTTATCTGATTAACAATTTTCTCAATAAACAATTTATCTGAATTTGGCATTTTCTTGACTTTTGAATTAGCTGAAAAAAAACTTATCTATATTAGATTTATTTTTAATACTTAATTGCGTATTGCCATGCATTATATTTTGAAAAATTTGTTTCTCTAACTAACTGCAATTTTCTGCTATTTATTTTGATAACAATTCCATCAGTTGGGTATTTAGAAAATATTTTTCCATCTAACCATCTTTTTCTAAATAACTCGACTTGGCTTGTGAAATTTGTGAAGTAACTGTGAGGGGTGTTAAAGCCACATTTTTTAAGATAGTTAAGGGTTTCATACTGGTTAAGTCTTCCATTAAGTATTTGGAAACAGCAAAAGCTGAAACTTTCTGCAATCCTTTTTTTATTGTTGAGGAATTCGCTTGTAATTTTTTGGGAAAAATAGGGAGTTTCGTTTGGGGCATAAAGCTCACCTCTAACTTGAAAATCTCGTTGGATAGGAAGGCTATTGGGGACATCTTTAATCTTTTCAATTTTGCTTGAGACATCAAATCCTTTTCTTGTAATAGCTTTATTAAACTTGCCATTTTTATAATTAATTGCAATAGCACAACCATCGATTTTTGGTTCAATACTCAATCTTGTCTTTTTTAATAAGCTAGCTAAAAACTCTTTATAATTATCCTTAGCCAATGAGGGTAATAATAAATTACTTCTTTGATTAAAATAATTACATTGTGGATCTGTACGAAGTAAGTTTCTTTCAAGTTGATCAAATGCTTTATCAGATATAAGTGCATTTCCTATTCGATATTCTTCATCAAGATATTTAACATTTTTTTCTAATAATGAACCCATAATATTTTTTGAATAATTATGAAAATATTTTTGAGGAGAATTTTTACTTAAGTCAAAGATTTATAGATACAAATTTGACTTTAGGAGTAAAAAAAGAGTTTCTCCATATATATTTTCCTATGAGGAGTTCACATGAAAAGTATAAAATTAACTGATTGAGTGTTAAAAAAAAAACACTTTGATAAAACATTTTTTCAGAAGTTAATTAAAAATAAGGTGTCTAATTCCAGTACTAAAAATTAAGCTATAGCTTGCTCTTACTTGCACCTATTGGTGCTCCTTTTGCCTTCCTATTAAGTTATTTGTTGGTGTTAATGCACAAGCAAAAGAGTGTTTTAACTGGAGTAATTTACAACCTTTGTGGACGAAGAAAATCGTAGAAAGTCAGATAAATATTGAGGTTAAGTGGAGCTTTAACGTAATCAATAAAGCCCCCAGATAAAATAGATCTCCGCCGCTTTATGCACAAAGAAGTGGTTATTCCCATACCACCCTCCCATTACATCTATTTAGCTTTTATCTGATGAAGATGGAGCTTCAGCCGTAATCACCTACGCTCCTAGTAAAGCCACCGCCGCCGCCGCTCAACTTCCGCAAACTTAATTGCTCGAGAGAGGTTGAAATGCCCGACCCTCGCCCACTATTTCAGAGCTTCCCTACCATTACGACGTGTCAGTACCACCACTCTTTTAATTTAGATATTTTAAAAATTATCCGCACCGTCTCGGAATTGAGGTCACTTATAAAAAGTGTCTACTGCCATTTCTTCAGCTACTCCTGTATAAGTAGGTGATCTTAATTTCAACCTGTCCTTATTGGGTGATATTTTATATTAAAACCTTATAAATTAAAAATGAATATAAAACTTAAATTAGAAGGTTACCTCAAAGGTGGATATCCAGTTAATGAAGAAGATATCGATATGATTTCAGAATTAGATTTTTATGATGAGTTAATTGATTTAATTTCAAATAGCGAAGAGGAAGAAGCAATAGATTTAGCTAGTAAGAACTTTACAGCAGATTATATGATTGATGAAGTGGCGATTTTGGAGCAAAAAGGCTTCAAATTTCTTGAAACCGAGGGGAGTGTTTTCTTAAATGGACCTTTTATCGAAGAACTCAATGGAGTAAAAATACCACTTTTTAGATGGATCGGAGCAGGTTTTATTCTTGAAGGTCCAAAAGAAACTATTAGCAACTGGATGGATAACGAGGGAGGTATATATGAATTCAATAAAGGTCTTTTCGATGATTGGAAGGACGATAATGATGTATGGGGTCTCCAAGATGGCACCAGATATTACTTAGCGGGGGCAAATTACGACCTAGAGGGTTTTGGAGATAATGGTTGCATTATTGATAAAGAATTCTTAGAGGAATCTTTTAATAACTGAAGATATTTTTGTGATACAAAATCTTTTTAAAAGAGGATAAGTTAAATCCCAATTTCGTAGAGGCACTAGGTCGTTGAAGAGCCCCTCCGAGAGCCCCTCCCAATTAATATCATGCAATTTCAAGTAATATCAAGCCCTCTTTTCTTATCTCAAAAATGATCAACTATTAGATAATTAATCTGTCATATCAATAGTTCTTACAAATCTCTTAAAAAACATCTCTAGTGCTTTGGGAGCACTAGGTCGCAGGTTCGAATCCTGTCGCCCCGATTGACTTCTCACGATTCTTAAATATCCTCTGGGCGATCTCTGGGCGATCATTTGCTATACCTTGCATAGCTTTGATTAACGCATCTCCTTTTAAAAAAAATTATAACTTTTAAGACTCTAGGAAATTTTCAAGAGGCATTTAATTCAGCTAATTTAGTTTCGTATTTTTAAAGTTATGATTCATATAATAATTCATCATCTTTACCCACAATTTTAAAATAATCATTTTCCGATTCTTCCTTTCCTTCACAATAGATGCATTCTATTTGATAATTTATTAATAACTTTTTTAAAAAATAATCATTCCTGTCAAATTGTCCATCATCTACCATCATTTTTATTAACTTATTCAAACATTCCTTATCTTTTAGTTCATCTTCTTCCAAATAATCCTCTTTTAATTCTTGAATTGTTAGATCTGGTTCATCTTCTTTAACGCTCTCAATGTAAAAATTTATTATTGATTCGTATTTCATACTAGGAATATAAAAAAAATGCTCCAAAACAATATTCCCATTTTGGCATGGATCAATCACTTCATTTAAATCTGAATGTGAAAATAAAATATTTTTTCTATCAAAAACTTCATTCTCATTAACTTTTAATTGGTAAACAGAAACTATGTTTTTTTCAACTTTTTGCGAAAAAATCATAAGTTCCTCTTCTGAGCACTCAAAGTATGAATCTGAACTTATAAAAGTTTTTATTCCACTCTTATCAACAAATCCATTTAGAAAATCTAATCTTCCAGAATAAATTTCTTTATAATCAGGATTTTGTTCATCTGAACTTGATTTAATAAATGCTTCCTCAATAAAAATATTTGCATTACAAATTAATGGTCCAAAAACATTAATTTTATTATTAAAGTTTTCAACGTCAAATTCAACATCTCTTTCAAGAATACAATCGGAGGAAATTTCACCATTTGAAATTGCACCCTTTATTAAATTTACTAGGTTAAAATCATCAATTAACCCTGAAGAAAATTTTCCTCCTTGATTTGCTATTGTTATTCGAATTAACTTGTAATTATCCATTAAAATTTAAATGATTTATATCTCTTAAAGGAAAAAATTAATTTATAATATAACAGATCTTTAATAAGAGATAATAACTTATCATAAATTTTAAAAAATTAATTATTAATTATAAATTAATTCAAAAAATTCATCATTTTCTCCTATCAGATCATCAACTAATTCTGCATTCTCAAACCATTCTTCTGGATCCTCCTCATGGACTAAATTACCACTTTCCAAACTTTTGAGTATTTTATTAATGGATTTATGTCCTTTGAAATAATCATTTCCAGAAAAGAATTCTACTTCTTGAAATCTTTTATTAATAAGAACTATTAATTCTCCTACTCCACCAATTACTCTAAAAAGGTATCTGGCTTTCTCATCTTTTTCAAGTAAAGTTATTTCTACATCTCTGCCAAAAGTTTGCGACTCTTCATTTTTCAAATCATATGCAGAAATTAATCCAAAAATTTCAGGCCAACTTGACTTGAGTTTAGTATGGCTATATCTTTTAAACTTCGAAGAACCTTCTATCTTATATACTCTATCCCTATATTTTGCACCATATTCATATGAACCTCCACTTATTAAGGAATTTATAAGAAGAATTTTTGCTTCTGGCATTAATTCTTTAGAATTTTTTTTATCTGACATTTCATTTTCAAACCATTCCCAGCACAAATCACAAGACCATTTGCCGTTAAAAATTAAATCAATTGTTCTATTCTTCTCGGAATAACTTCCATTACATTCGCCGGCATATATGAAGAGATTATTAGACTCTAAATTTTGAATTATATGTTCAACAATTGTTTTATTAATTCTTGAATTTTTATTTAAATTTATAGTTAAAAATCCATTAGCAATGTTAGCCACAATTACCTTTAAATTCCTTAATTAATATACTCGAAAGTATTAATTTTAAGAACATTTCAAGCCAGACAATTCCTCTCCATTCCTTCTTTTCTGGCTAAAAAAGAGAAAATGGTGTCTTATTGACACTAGATCTTAGGCGGGCGATCCTCGGGCGATCATTTGCTTAAGTATGCAATACTTTGCTCTATTTAAAGCGTTTTTTGAGACTCATTATGGCTACATATATTGCAAACTAGAGTTACAGCCTCACTTCGTTCTCATGGGTACTGTCGCATTTTGCTGATCGAGTGCTTTGGGAGCACTAGGTCGCAGGTTCGAATCCTGTCGCCCCGACTCTTAGAATCCAAGTTATAGAAAGGTTTCCCAGCCTATCTTTTTTATTGGTTACATTTTAGATTAATGAGACTGAGCGAGCTTTGAGCGAGGATTTGCAATACCTTGCACAACCTTGCTTTATTAAATTCTCGAATATTTTTAAATAGCTAATTAATCAAATACTTCAAAATACTTTATTACCAAGCCAGTCTTCGCTTAGTAATACATTTGGAATAGTAATAATAAAATTCCTAATCTCAGAGAATCAAGTTACTGAAAATAAGAATATTACAAGGCTAGATGACAATTGCCTTACTTAAAATATAGAACAGATGTAACTATCTCCAAAGTTAAATTTATACCAAATATACTATCTTATTCCATTTAAAAACCTCTCTAATATTAAAAAGAGAGGCTTTTATTTTTAACGTTTTTTATTTCTGGGTTATTTTTACATTTTCCATACTGTCAAATGCCTGACCAATCTTCTTGAAATCAAATCCCATAGCTCTTAACGCATGCCATAAATGACCTTGTAAGAAAAAGAATCCTAAATAGAAGTGCGTATTGGCAAGCCAAGCTCTTGAACTATATGCTCCAGAACCTAAATCAACAGTGTCAGTAAAATAAGGGGCAAATTCAAATGAAAGCTTTAATGGTTCCCCATAAAGATCAACTGGATAAATAGTAGTATTTGAAGCACACCAAAATGCTGCTACAAAAGCCATATAAGAAACTCCTACTACTGAGTAAGAGAGAATCGCCTCAGCACCTAGTAATCCTTTACCTTTGAATTCTGTATATTCTCCAAATTGTTTTGTACATATATGAAAAACGCCTCCAATAATTTCTAAGAAGGCTAAGAAAGCATGACCACCCATAATGTCTTCTAAACTATCAATTTTAAGAAAATCAAACTGATGATTCCAAATAGCAGCGATATCCAGATTGTAAATTACTTGTCTTGTGGAACCTAAAGCAGGGTCATAAATACCATGGATCCTAGCCCATTCAACAAACATTATTGCTCCAAGACCTAAGAAAATAAGATGATGCCCCAGGATGAAAGTTAACTTATCTGGATCATCCCATTCAAAATCAAAACTTCTTGGTTTACTATTTTCAGGATAATCTCCAAGATCACCTGCAAATTTATTGGAATGTAATAGTCCTCCAGCACCTAATACTGCTGAGAAGATTAAATGCAATGTGCAAATTACAACGATTCCATATGGTTCTGTAATGACTCCATTTTCAATCCCTCCAATCCCAATGCCGGCTAGGTGAGGCAAAACAATTGCTTTCTGGGCACCCATTGGAATACTGGCGTCATAACGAGCTAATTCAAATAATCCAAAAGCCCCTGCCCAAAACATCATTAGACCAGCGTGAGCAGCATGAGCTGCGATGAACTTACCGGAACGACCTACAACACCAGAATTACCTGCGTACCAGTCATAGGTAACATCAGAATTTCCGTAATTTTGTAACACTTGTTTTTAAGATAAAAATCAAAATTAAACTAAATTATCTTTTGGACCTTTTTTATAGAACTTTACAGAATTTATCGCAAATGTTTATTAAGACATAATTTGTAAATCATTTAATACCCTTGTTTAAATTAATAATTACTTTTTACTATTCAAAATGTACCTTTAACCCTTTTTATGTATTTTTCTGCTTAATAGTTAACAAAATAAACTTAACATGAATCTAATATTTTATTTTAATTACAAATAAATTCATGTTTTCTTTTTCATTTAATTCATTAGCCGCAATTTGCGGAATATCTGGAATTATAGGATTTTATTTTTATGTATCAGCAGCAAGAGGTGAGTCATATATCAATACTCGTGCAAAGAATAATCTGGATAAATAATATAAAATTCGATTAACTTCCCTTAGTAAAATTAGTGATTTGGAATTATTAATTATTTAAATAACTGTGATCAATATAATTTCTTCAAACCTGAACGTAAACATTTAATTTTTTAATTGTTGAGCGAGATTTGAGCGAGCTTTTGCATACCTATGCTATACCTTGCTACATATGGATGCAATATTGAGACTCATATTAATCCTAGTCATACCAACTCATAAGCTATAGCCTCACTTGTTTCTCATGTGGGCTGTCGCATTTTGCGTAGCGGGTGCTTTGGGAGCACTAGGTCGCAGGTTCGAATCCTGTCGCCCCGATTCAGTTATAGCAGTAAGTCTCAGCTAATAATAATTTTCCCTCAAAAAAGCGCTCCCTCAAAATTCCCTCAAAAAGTCTTTTGCCTAAATATTAAATACTGAAAGGCGATCTAAAATAAAAGGAATTAGTTTCTTGTGGAAAGGTTCTCAAAACACCACAACTTCTCTTTTTGATATGAGGTTGTAAATATAATTATGAATATGAATAGACAGGTAAAAAGGCTTGCCTTAGAAGAATAAGGATAAGCCCCCATTTTTTCTATTCTTCACTCAACTCTTCCTCCTCCAATTCAAAAAATTCATCAATATCTCCTATAAGATCATATATTAATTCTCCAGTGCCATGAAAAGACTCTGGAAGATCATCTAGCTCTTCTAAATCTCCACTCTCTAAACCTTCGATTATTTCTTTAATAGATAATTCTTCCAACTTATCTGAAAAGCCACTTTCGCCAAAAAATACAGGCTGAGGATGATCCTCTTTATCAGATTTATCATACAAAACAATAAAACCACCTACACCTCCTTCTATCTTAAATAAATATTGTTCTGACTCTGACTTCTCACTGAGAGTTACCTCTACATTATTTCCAAAATTTTGTGAAACGCCTTCATTTAGATTGTATGCATTAATTATCTCTAGTACTTCCCACCATTCTGATTTTAATTTTGTGTGATAATAAATATCTAATTTCTTGGCGCCTTTTTTTTTGGTTACCCTATCCATATATGAATAAACTGCATCAAAAGAGCCTCCAATGATTTCAGAATTTATCAAAAGAGTCCTAGCTTCAGGATTTAGTTCTTTATTATCCTTAGCATCTGACAATTCATTTTCAATCCATTCCCAACATGAATTGCATGACCATCTTCCGCAGAAGTCTAAATCAAGGGTTTTATCTTTCTCATTAAAATGTGCATCGAAACCATCTGGCCCGCAATATGTGAAGTGATTATTGTTCTCTAAATTGTTTATGATTTCATCAACTGCACTTATATTTAATTCAGAATCTTTGTCTAAACTTATAGATAAATAACCAGTTGCAATATCTGCCATTAAATTAGTTTTATTTAAATTAAAAAAATATATTAACCTAAGTTTAATAGATTAAAAAAATGCATTTAAGATTTATTTAAAACTAAAGCACTTGTTAAATTTTAAAAAGAAAGTAGTTTTTACGTCTATGCTTAAAAAAATTTTTTGTAATTTAAATGACAGCATATACTGTATCAGCAATCCTTGAGGGTTATAGAGTTGAAGAAACGATCCATGCTGTATCTATACATCATGCTATTAAAATAATGAAGGCAAAATATGGAAACTCAGCTAGGAATATTTATGTTCTTAATTAGTTAGTAATAGATAATCTCCTTAAAAATATTTTTCCCTCAAAAAAGCATTCCCTCATATTTCCCTCATCACATACCAAACTAGTCCGAATTAGTCCACACTTATTCTCTCAAAAATCCTGATATAGCTATAAGTCTCAATTATAGCCTTGTTGGTGCGGGTTCTTTGGGAGCACTAGGTCGCAGGTTCGAATCCTGTCGCCCCGACTCTTAAAAACCAAGTTATAGTAGCGAGTTTCCCAGACTCGCTTTTTTATTGAAAAATCTGACGGCAGAGAAAGCCGTCAAAATGCCGTCAAATATGATTTCTAGTATTTAAAAATAGATTTATGTTTTAAAAACTTTTTATAGGGATAAAGTACAATTTCTAAATAAAGATTTAATAATGGAAGATACTTATAAAAAGTTAGAAGAGTCAAAACAATACATCAGGGAATCAAATGAGTTTCTCTATATTTCTATGGCATGGTGGTGGGATGACTATGTAGGCAGAGAATTATTTAAAGAAGTAGAAAAAGCTCATAAAAGGAATATTGATATAAGAGTCGAAATGCGTCCTGATCCTAAGAATCAACAAATAGAAAGAAAGTTATCACAACTAAATATAAAAGTCACTGAAATAGTCGAATTTCACGCAAAAGCAATTTGCAATGAAAAAAGTCTCTTAATAATGAATGGAAATTATTTTGAAAAAGATATGCTGAGAAATATAAATTTTTCAGCAGTAGAGAAGGACCAAGAAAAAATTAATGATCACAAAAAAGAATTTATTGAAAGATCATTTAATAAAACAATCCAATTCGATGGACCTGAACTATATACACAAAAATCAAAATTAATTAAGGAGAAAAATATATGCGATTTACTAAAGTGGGAAAAACTTAATCCATTACAAAGCAAGGTTTGTAGACATGTTTTATATGGAGATGAAAATTTATTAGTTATTGCTCCTACTGCTTCAGGGAAAACCTTAATTGGTGAATTAGCGCTTTATAGATCAATTTTATTAGAGGGGAAAAGAGCCGTTTGGATCGTTCCATCAAGAGCTCTAGCTGACGAAATAACGCAGTCACTTTATAGAGTTAGATCTCCAGAGATTAGGCCTTTAAAATGCTTAGGCAATGATGAAGTTAGTAATAGCTCTTTAAGAGACAATAATATATGGATTTGCACTATTGAAAAATTTGAATCCCTCCTTAGAAAGAAATCCATTGATGGAATAACTTATGAAATAGAGTCAGTAATAGTTGACGAGATTCATCTTCTTGGAGATCAAGGAAGAGGGCAGATTTTAGAGTCAATTATTGCACGATATAAAGATCGCATTAATACAAAAAGAATTGTCGGATTATCCGCGACATTGGAAAACGCTGAGGAATTTTCAGGATGGTTAAATGCTCGACTATTAAAAAGTAAATGGGTTCCAAATACAGTTCATAAGGAAGTTATTACCTTCGAAGCGACTGAAAATGAGTCTCCAAAATATATCACTAAAAAGAAAAATGAGATTCTTACAAAAATCATTCGGAGTATTAAAAATGATAAGAATAAGTCTGGCCCAATAATTATCTTTTGCGGTTCAAAAAATAAATGTAGAAATCGCGCATTCCATATTATCTCCGGTAAAGATAATGCAGAATCATCATATGATTTTAAATCTACATTTAATGAAGAAGATTTTGTATATCTAAAGGACCATAGAGTTGGGATTCACTATAGTAATTTTCAATTTGCCAATGAATTTAAAAATTTGTATTTAAAAAAAGAAATTGATGTTCTTTTCGCAACTACAGGTTTAGCCCAAGGAGTAAATCTCCCCGCAAAACATGTAATTATTTTAGATACTATTCTCGGCAAAGATTCAAACTTGGATCTAAATCAAGCAGAACAAATGCTTGGGAGAGCAGGTAGAACACATGACAGTGAGGGATGGGGATATTTAGTTTGTCCTTCATATGAATACAATAAATGGAAAGATGATATAGGAGTTAAAACATCTAATGTAAATAGTGTTATTGATAAACATTTACCAGATGTTTTATTAGCAGAATTTTTTCTAGAGAATATAAATTGCGAAAGAGATGCCTTTGACTTTTATAAGAGATCATTTAGAACCTACCAATCGAAAAAAGATGAAACAACCATTTTAAAAGAGGTTTCTAATTCAATTGATTTTCTTTTAAGTAATGACTTCTTAGAAAGGGGGAAAGATGATGATCGACTCATACCTACTGAAGTAGGTAAAGCCTCTATTCAATTTATGGTTGATACTAATATTGCTGTCTCTTTGATAAATTCATGTTCAAAGATTGTTTTTCCAAATAGTTATAAAGAAGCAGAGAAACAACTTATTAAAATTCTTGCTGATGCATTACCTAAGGCAACTATTTATGACATTGATTATGATCTTGAAAAATACATAACAGAAGTACTTAACAATATCGGAATTTCTATTAAGGAAGATCAAGCAATTGATTATATTTCTCTATTTGCAATTCATTTAGCTTTAAATGACCCAGAAGAAATTAGTAAGATTTCAGCTAAAAACAAAGAATTAAGAAGTTTTTTCCAACTTCTATTGGAGGATCAATGTCCAAGATATTTTGGCTGGTTATCAAGAATAGGGAAATATACAAGATCTCCATGGGTAGTTTTTTGCACATTTGATTTATCCAAAAGATTGAAATGGCATAAGCTCTCTCCAAATAATTACAAGGGTTCAAGCAAACTAATAAGTTTTTTAGAGCAATTAATAAATCCAGAGGAAGTTAACAATGAACTACCTAAAACCTGGCAGGCTGCAATAAATAAAAGATTCACCTCTCCAACAAAATTAGATAGAGAGACGAAAGAGCTTAGTTGTTCAAAAAATGCTGATGCAATTCAAAGAAGACTTTCATCCTTAATTAGAAAATCTGATGTCAAATTAAATTATGATGACAAAATTAAACAAATTAGAATAAGTGGTCTACCTACAGATACCAGAACAGTCTTTGCAGAAGTTTTTAAACCAAACTCAGTTAAAGGTCTTATTACATACATCACCGATGGGAGAGAATTTCTTATTTCAGTACCTTTTGGATCAAATCCAACGAATACATATAAGATCCTTATAAGTATCGAAACGCGAACAGATAGAGACCTGCTTGCTTTTGAAAAATCAATAACTTCTACTGATAATAAAAACCAAGCTGAGGCCTTTTACCAAAACATAATTACAAAAATAACTGATCTTCCAGATATTCAAAAGATATCTAAAAAAAAGGGACTACTTGGAAAAATAAAGAAGAAGTTACATATTGGTGATTTCGATGAAAGTGAATTAAAAGAATGGGTCCTAGCAAAAAAGCAATATTTTGTTGAATTGGTTGACTTAATTAATCAGGATTACGTTTCACCAGTAGACAAATGTATGAACATTAATACAGAAATAAATAAAATTATCAGACTAAAGCCAAGTTTAGATAATGATGATGAATTTAGTTTTAGAAGTATGACCTCAGTTTTAAAATCAGGAGTTGCCACTAAATTTGAAAGAGAACTTTGTAAATTGTGTTTAGCTTCTAATGCGGGTCTAAATTTTGGCGTAATTATGGGGTCAGGAAGAGGCGCATTTTATTCAGTTTGTGAGATAAATAATAAGTGGTTTGCCTTTGAAAATATCTCGCACATAATCCCAATTCCTCTATATCCAAATCCTCTCGGATCATCAAGAATTGAGCTTATAAGAAAAAATTCAAAAAACTTTGCATATGAGAATGCCGATATTAATTGGGTTGAAGAATTTCAGGAATTTAATTAATTTTTTAGATCTATGCCGTCAAATGGCCGTCAAATGATTCATTCTTTGTCATGTCAAATTAAGCAATACCCCGCATTTATTTAGTCATGGCTTGTAGACATAGTGCTCTACTAGGGTTGTTAAGTGCTTTGGGAGCACTAGGTCGCAGGTTCGAATCCTGTCGCCCCGACTCTTAGAATCCAAGTTATAGACAGGTTTCCCAGCCTGTCTTTTTTATTGGATAAAATCTGTCCGCAGAAAAAGCGGACAAAAAGCGGACAAATGTAATCTTATCAAGCTAATTGCGTGGTTCTGCGTAGTTTGTCGTGATGCCAGATGCAGACTTCAAAAAGTCGGTTTACAAAAATAAAATCTACCTTTATATTTTAGGAAGTTATCAGCAGATAACTCTTCGATAAAGGTTGTCTTAGACCAATTTCCAAGAGTTAATATCTTGGTTACGTCTGCTCCGCTAACTTTTTAAGTTATGGGTCGAAGTGGGTAAACAGTAACGGCTATAAGGCGTTTCATTTATAAGAATAAAAAGAATCCCAAAAACCTTTTCAAATAATTAATTAAATAAATCTTCTATATCTAAATATTTACCCCATTCTTGAGAAGCAGCTTGAACATTAGGGTGACTAATTATTTTATTAGATGATGCTCTCGAGACAATTCCAAATGCAGTTATTAAACTACGCTCACCTTCGTAATCTAATGCCTTTCTTGCTAGAGGTCTGCATCTATCTAAGAGAAGACTACTTACTAAACTTCCAATTTGTTTATCTAAATTTATTGTTGACGATTGATCCAACTTGACTATGTCAACACTAGGATGTTCGCCGAATAGACGTACAGCCCACTTAACTAGATTAACTTTTTCAGAAATAGTGGTCTCTTCGATCATACATTTGGCTAAATCATTCGTATAAGTTTCTGCATTTAAAACATTTGGTTTAAATATAAGAATAGGAGTTATCAAGATTATGCTTTTAAAAAATTTCCTCAATTTTCCTCCAAAATTCTTCCTTACTATAGTTGTATTTTTTTAAAGAATAACTTAAGTTTTTCGATAATAAATTATATAGTATTCTAATGAAGTAAAGATTCTTGTCTAAATTATTAATTTTGAAAAATTTTTTTAATTTAATAATAATAACTTTACTAACGCCACTACAAGTAGAGGCAAATATATTTGGAAAATATAATTCTTTCTATCAAGCAAGTGAAGCCTGTACAAAATGGAAAGACAAAGGTATTAAATATTCAATATTAAAATATGATTATCAATATGGTGGATACATAAAAGCAGATTATGAATCTAACAACAGGAGTTGCAGAAACGAAGCAGCAACAAAACAAATTTTAGGTATGGAAGAATTTGAAGTAAAGAGTGGTAAATCTTATAATATGGAAGAAATAATGTCTTTTACAAAAAAAGTAAAGAAGAATTTTAGGTACTAAATATTTACCGCTCCCATAGCCCTCTTGAGTCTAAATAGAATTAAAAATATTGCCTATAAATATTTCCATTTTTACTTCGTCTTTCATTATATCTTCCACCTCTTTTGCCATATCTTTCTCCATAATTACCTTGACCAGATCCCAAATTCTTGAGATGCTCCCCCCGATTTTTTACCGATTTTCTTGCTTTTTTCTTATTTGTTCGTAAGTATGCGTATATAGGCTCTAATTTGCTCTAAATAGCTCTATTATTTGCTTATTTAGGCTTATTTTCCTCTAAAAAACTCTCACATAGGGGTTGAAGATTATGAAAATTCCAATCGAAATGTTGAAAGAAATTAGAGAAAGTGGGTACGATAAACAGCTTGTATATAACTACATAAGAGAGCTATTAGACAGCGAGAAAAGAAAATTTCCTGAAGAAAATAACAATCTAGAGCTTTTAGACAACTACTTATTAGACAAAGATATAAAAGAACCTGATGCTGAGATACTTTTGGCAGCAGACCTTATAGACGATTACTTAGGAGATAAAAGATTTATGAGAGAGCTTGAAGATATGGATTATGATGCGGCTTAATTTTCGACTTTATCTACATAAAAGGGTACAGGGGTTAAATCTATGTAGATTAAGTAGTTTCCCGTAACCCTGATGTAGGAAAAGTCAAAAGATACGATTGACACTCGATCTAATATAGAGGGATAAAACCCTCTTTTTTAATGGATAAAAGATTTATCGCTGAAAAGATAATGACCCTAATTATTTCTTTGATTGGTTAAATGGGAGCAGTTGCAATACTAATTATTTCCATAGCAGGTTTAACCTTATTAGTTATTGCAGTTGTAAGTGTTATTTCTAATTTTGATAAGCAAAATATATCTGTTAAAAAAACAAATAATAATAGTTTTCAAAAACCTAATAAAAGCATCTTTGAACGCCTTTTTAAAAGTACTTTATATTATGACTCCCAACTAATTTCTCCACCTCTTTCCTTATTATCTGTATCGTCATCTTCCTCGATACTTATATTTTGATCACCATATTCTATTTCTTCGATTATTTCACGTTCTTGTCCCGTTGCTTCCCAAATACATGTTGATATTTTTAACTTAGTAGGATCAAAGGCTTCTTCCATCTCTGCAATATCTTCATAATCTAACTTTAGATTGTAATTGGCATCATCAAGTTCAAATCCATATACGAATTTTTTATTAGGAAAAATAATACCTTTATCGGGAAGTTTTCTTGACTCGATCATATCTTCTGTAATTTGTATAGAAGCAATCGGTTCATCTGAATCGTTGTATCCATCATAAACCTCTATCTTAGATGCTCCAATTTCAACAAAAGGTCCGCAAACATCTGATACATCTGAAAAATCTGTCCAGCTCCACCCTAATTCTTCATGAAATTTATCAGGTATATTATACCTTTCGATAATTTCTTCTTTATCATCTGTAGATATATATTCTTCCAATACGCCTTCTCCTAATTTAGACCAATAAGTTGCTATTTCATTGCTGATAGTGCCTATTGTGAACTTACCCCCATAACCGATTATTTTAAATTTATATGCATAAGTGGTTTTACTTTTGGTGGACGATTTAATTGAGCTCATTATTAACAAATGATGAAAAAATTTTTTAAATATTTAATGACAATAACAAAAAATGGTTTTAAAAGGGATAATTAATAAGTTAAGAATTAATACCTAAAATTTTTAAAAAACAATTGTCTTTTTTAAAGCTATTTAATGCGTTTTTATTACTTTTAAAGAACTTTTTTATTTCTAAATATTATAAGGTTATTAATACTACCGATTTTTTAATAGAAAACTGTATTCAAAAATAAGTTAAGTAAAAAAATTTTTCTAAATAATAAATCATTTTTAATTATGTTTCTATTCCCTCTACAAGAGCTATTGCTTCTAACTTGTCTTTACTATTAGACATAAGATGAACATTAGTTGGGGCATTAATACGAACCTTAGGTGTATTAATCACTTTGAATAAATACATCTTGTCTTCTTGTCTATAAGAATCAAATTCCGAGTCAAAAACACAAAGATCTCTTGTATTATCAGTATTTTTTCTAATAAAAAGTGTTTTGCGAATTGTAGAATTCTCATCAGTGAATGACTTCTTACCAGACCAGCAAAAGTCACCTCTATTAATTGGAAGATTACTATCATTGCCTTGGATGATGCGAATTTTCTGTTTTTTGAAAGAAAGTTTTTCCAAGTTATCATTAAAATTTTTCATTTGAAAATAGATTGTTGTAAGGTTAATTCAATTAATAAATAAATGAACAAAGAGCAATTTTTGCTCTAAATTATTTATTACTTTATTAATTATTTAAAGAGACTTAAACTTTAAGTTAAAAGAGTTGAACTTTAATGATTTAAAAGCATCCTAACAATTATATATTCAGCAAAAAATTATTTCCATAAAAAAATTTTTAGTCTTAGGGCCAGCTTATTAATGATGGATCTTAAGGCATCCCAAACTATAAACTTTGCACATCCAATATTCCCCGATTCAAACAATTAGAGTCCCACGTAATCCCCCCCCCCCCCCCCCCACGCAAAAATTTAAGCTTGCTATGGAAAAAGGGGGAACTATCAGGGGCTAAATCCCCTCAATAATAGTTTTAAAACTAATTATTTCAACCTAGCTAGGACTTCTAAAAAACACAAAAAAACGGAGAAGTTGGACTACGAGTTCAACCTCAGAGAAAACTATAGAATAATCCTGAAGAGGTTTTTCATATCGAAAAAAAATTTCCCGCCAACAAACCCGCCAACAAGAAAAAAGTTAACAGGATTACTTGACCTTTGAGAAAGTTCTATTTAATTTAAAATTAAAAGAAAGACTTATCCTTTCTTCATCAGATAAATTAATCTCAACTGCGTGAGGTACCCAGGCAGGAAAAACAACTAGCATATTTTCTTTTGGTGAAATTGTATTGATGGGATAGTCATATCCTTGCATTTGGTAGCCTTCTTTAAAATGCCCCATATATTCTGTGGAGATTAAGTCAGCTTCATTAAAATTCCTATAAAAAAGAAATCTTCCTCCTTTCATTTCTTTTGGTACTTTAATGAAAAACACGCCTGAATAAGTTAAGCCTGAATGAGTGTGAGGCGTATTAGAAGAACCTTTTCCACTTATATTTATCCAAAAATTTGTTAATTGAAGGTCACCTTGTCTACTGATTTGATGAATTGCATTAGCAGCATTAATAATTTGCTTTAATAATTGATTAGTTCCTGGAAGATTATTTAAATCTCTTATATCTTTTGAATGATATCCCTGAAAACCCGAATTACTTTTAATAACACCATCCTTATCATTTTTTCTTATCAAATAAGCTTCTTTTTGTAATTGCTCTATATTTTCATTTAGTTCAGCAGTCCAAAACTGTGTTGGGAATAAAAAACCAGGTTTAATCTGAACTTTCATATTTTAAAAAATTCATAAAATGTTATCACAACTTTAAATTATAAAAGGTCTCAATAAAAAACAACTTAAATTTCAAAATTATTATCTCCTCTTTTTGAAATGGGTAAGGTAAAGATTAGAGTAGTTAGCCAGAACTAAAAGCAATAATAAAAAAGTATTTAAATAGTTCAAATTAATTTTAAGAATTTGATTACTCTTTAATTTATCGTCAAATAATTAGAGAGGGAACCGTGATTGTGAGAAAGATGGATTTGAATCTCTTGCTTGCTCAGTAAGGAGGAGTCAGAAATCTTTCAAGACTTACTATCAAACTGAATGCACTTGGAATATGTATGGTGTAATGTATATTTACTGCGAAATGATGCTCAAAAAAGATAGGTTAAAATGGTTAGATAAGATTCTTAGATATTAGGGTAATTATCGATGCAGTTATTAAGTAGAAAAATTAAATTATGATTACTAATAAGAGATACCAAACTTTATTAATGCTTGCGACTACGGGCAAACCTTTAAATAAAGAAGCCACAGAACAAGAAAAGAAATTCTATGAAAAATGCAAACATGACTATAAAGTTATGCAAGAAACCGCAAAGAAACATGGCATAAAGAATCCAATTTTAGAAATACCAATGGAAGTAGATTTTTAGAGGAATAATGCAACCACCAAAGACCTCTGAAGAATTAGCAGAAATGTATCCAGATCTAGAACCTTGGAAAAGGGATGAACTAGAAGTTTGGCACAGAGGATGGATTACTAAATTGATGACAGGAGAAGTAACATTTGAAGAATATAATGCTGCTATGCCTCCTCATCCAGACCCTCATCATCCTGAAAATGATGAATAAAATAAGACTTGAAAATTATTTGGATCTCTTAAAAACCTAGAGACTTTTAAAAAATAACCCTGAGACAACACAGAGACATAAGTGGTCATTGGGGTAAATTATAAAAGTCTAACGGGTTAAAGAATACCTAAAAAACCTCAGTCATAAAAGTCAATCTGGACATTCTGACCAATTCTGAATACATCTTATTTGTATAGAGATACGGAGAGGGTGAAATTCACTTTTTTGTTATAACGGCAGATACAGGAACATCTGGGTTGGTTAAAGTGATGTAGAGGTAAATATCCACCAACACATCCACCAACACATTCAGGCAGACACTGGTAAATATTGGACTATATAGGACAAGCAACTTCTTTAAAATCCGATTTTGACTACATTATTGCCCACATAGCACTTTACTGGAAGATAATTAAACGGAGAGGGTGGGATTCGAACCCACGAACAGTTTCCTGTTAAACGATTTCGAGTCGTTCGCTTTCGACCACTCAGCCACCTCTCCGTAATTAAACAATATATATAAAAATATATAAATTTATTTTATGTTTTATATCTTAAGCTTCAATACCAACCAGCTTCTTTCATCATTCTTATCGCCATTGAGTTCTTATTTCCAAGATCCTCCACTGTAACTTCATCAGGTGTAAATTCTCCAAAGTTTTTAACAACCTCATTTTGATTAACCTCTTTTAATGGATGTTCAAAAGTAGGAGCTGCTAATCCCTTACTTCCTTCCGGAGAAGCTAGAAACTCAAGAAGTTTAATAGCATCAGCTTTATTTGTGGCATATTTAGCAACCCCTCCAGCACTAATATTCACATGAGCTGGACTGGGAGTAAGAACAGTTGTTCTTTTTGCATATAAACGATCTCTATTCCCATTTATCCCAGCAAGCATTCTTGCAACGTAATAATGATTAACAATACCTATGCCACACTTTTTCTTTGCAACTGCTCTCACTATTGAAATATCTCCCGGAAAGAAAGGTTTAGAAACATTTGATATCATTCCATTTAGCCAAGTTTTAGTTGCTTCTTGTCCTTTATTTACAATTTGATTAGCTACCAAAGATTGATTGTAAGGACTCTTTCTATTCCTTAAACACACTTTGCCTTTCAAGGATGGATCAGCTAAGTCTGCATAGTCATTGATTTTTTTTATATCTACAACTTTTGGATTGGCGACCATAACTCTGACTCTTCTAGTTAATGCATACCATTTTTTATCAGGGTCTTTTAATCCATTAGGAACATCATTCTCTAAACTGGATGATTCAATTGATTGCAATAAATCTGCCTTTGCCGCATTTGTTATTCTTGCTGCATCAACAAGTAAAATTAAATCTGCTTGAGAATTTTTTCCTTCTCTTCTTAATCTCTCAAGGAGAGATATACCTGCAGCTTCAATCAATCTTACTTTTATACCAGTTTTATCTGCAAATTTTTTATATACACCTCTATCCGTATTGTAATGCCTTCCTGAAAAAACCTTAACTTCTCTTTGAGAAGAATTTGAAGGTATATTAAGGTTAAACAAAAAAGGTAATGTTAATGCTGAAAAGATTAACTTCTTTAAATTTGCCACAATTTAATTATAAGTATCTTTCGTTACTTTATATATAACCTGATCACAAAGTATCTAAAAGAAATTTTAATTACATTATCTTGTATCATTTTAACTACAAAAAATGAATTATTTAACTCAAAAGTTACTAAACAAAGAAGAATTAGAAATTCTTAAACTAAATTTAGATAAAAAGAATGTGATCTGGGAAGACGGTAGAAAAACAGCTGGATCACAAGCTGCAAAAGTAAAAAACAACTTACAACTTAGTCGGAATAATGAAATCTCAAAAAAATATAGTCATCTAATAACAAATAAAATTCTTGATAATTCTTTAATAAAAAGTTTTTTTCTACCTAAACATATACATGGAACAATGTTTACTAAATCAAAGAAAGGTATGAAATATGGAAGGCACATTGATAATGTACTAATGTCATCAGGTAGAGCGGATCTTTCATTTACGCTTTTTATCAACAAATCTGATGAATATGAAGGAGGGGAATTAATAGTGGAAGATATTAATTCTGAAAATAAATTCAAACTTAATGAGGGCGAAATTATAATTTATCCCAGTACATATTTACACTCAGTGAAAGAAGTCTTATCAGGGGAAAGATTGGTTTTTATTGGTTGGATAGAAAGTTACATTAAGAGTATTGAAATTAGAGAATATTTATTTGATCTTGATGCTGGAGCAAGAGGAATCCTTGCAAAACATGGCAACTCAAATGAGCTTAATTTAATTTTCAAATCCTACAGCAATTTTCTAAGACTATTAGGCAACTAAAAAGAGAATCATTTTATACAGACAATAGAAAAATAAATGTAGAATTATTAGAATTGGTATTAATAAATTTTTATTAATGAATAAAAGAAGTTCAATTTCATTATTTCTTGCAGCCACAAGTGCTTTAACCATAACAGCAACAAATAATTCCCGATTAAAAGCAGGGGAAAATGATTTAGGCGGACTTAAAGAATGGAATACAGATATGGCCATAGAAGAGGATTTTATACTAGATGATGAAGCTCAAAGGTTGGCAGATGAAGCCAAGAAATCAAGTATTTGCATTCCCATTGGAGAAGGAGAAAATTGCTGGTAATTAATTTTTTATAAAAATTATTTTTTTCGTTTTTTAAATAAAAAAAAGGGGCACTTAAGTGCCCCTTTTTATGATAAGTAAGTTTAAGTTTTTTAAAATTTAAACTTAGTTGTAATTGCTACTCCAGAAAGATCTTGATCAGTTGAACTTTGGATATCAGATGCACCAAAGATTGCAGGAATCATTGTCACTGAATCATTAAGTTTGAATGAATAGCTTAGTTCCCATAGCAGAGGATCAAGAGCTGCGTCATCAGCAGCTGCGCCAGTATTTGTTTCTGTAACTTTCAAAGGCTGACCAATACCTAAACCAATATAGTCACTATCTCTGAACATATCAGGCCATCCTAAACCTACAAAGTAACTAGTTGCTTCTTTGACTTGATTACCTGTATTACCAGTATGAGAGATTATATCGTAGCCTACGGAAATCTCAGGTACAGCAGTCCCTGATTCTTCTGGTCTCCAATAAGCTCTGGCAGCATAAGCTGTTGCATTTGAATCAGCAGTAACTGTATGAGCTGCAGTAGTAGCATAGTACTCAAAAGATGTCCAATCATGATGTTGATTAGATACTGTTAGCGATACATGTTTACGATCATCTGTGTAAGCAACCATGGTATCCCACTTATGAGAATCAGTTTTGGTTAAGAAACCATCAGTACTAGCAGCACCACCAGAAACAATATTTGTACTAGCAGCGAAGCCGTTATCACCCTGATATTTAATACCAGCCCCTGTCTTTGTACTTGCGCCAAAAGCTCCACTCAAACTTCCTAATTTAAAGGCTTTATGGAAACCAGGCCTATAAATAGAAACTGGTGCTGCATACATATAATAGTTTTCTATCTTGGGACCAATAAATGCAGTAAATTTCTCACTATCAGCAATTGGGAATGAATACCAAATCTTATCAACCTTAAAGTTATCAGCAGTACTAGAGAAGGTATCTGTATGATAAGAAGCAGTCTTTTCAAAGAAAGAACTATTAGCGTTCTCAGTAGCATTACCAGTCCTAAGACGAACATACAAGTTATCGTCACCAGTAAAACTAGTATTCAAATCCATAGTATATGTATACATGGTTTGAACTGATTCAGTAGCACTAGCATTAACTTTAGTTAAACCATCTACAGCTGTAGCCGCAAAAACAGCGCTTCCACTTAAGACTGTTGTATCTGAGAAGCTACCAGCTTGAAAATCATTTTGTTGAGCTTCTTGCTCATTAATGGATGCTAGATCATCATTAACAACGTTAATGAATGTTTTACTATCAAACCTTTTGGATGATTTCTTACTCTTACTCTTACGAGAGTAGTTATTCATTCCTTCAAGATTAACGTCGGAAGCTTGTGCTGCTAAAGGAGCAATAAAGCTCAAAGCTGCACCTGCAACCAACAGTTGTTGGAAGAGTTTCATTTTACCTCACACGAAAAATGCCCATACGAATGGGTATCTATACTGTATCGGGTGTGACTATAAATAAAAGTTAATCTGAAACATCTCTTTGTATCCTTTTATACATTTAATTCTTATTGGTTAATCTTTTTTGTTCTTAATCAATGGATAACCTAAAAGTTCTCTCTCTTCAATCCATGAAGAGGCAACTCCTCTAGCTAATTTTCTTATTTTTTCTATATATTGGGCACGATCAGTTACTGAGATAACTCCTCTTGCATCAAGTAAATTAAAGCAGTGACTACATTTAAGAACAAAATCTAGTGCAGGATAAGTAAGTTTTTTTTCAATGAGAGAATTTGCTTCTTCCTGATAAATAGAAAATAATCTCCTCATATTTTCAGGGTTTGACTCACTAAAATTAAATGAGCATTGATTCTTTTCAAATTGGAGCCAAATATCACTGTAATTTAAATCTTTATTCCAATCCAAATCCCAAATACTTTCTTTATCTTGTAAAAACATAGCTATTCTCTCAAGCCCATAAGTTATTTCAATAGGAATTGGATTACAATCAACTCCCCCACACTGTTGAAAATATGTAAATTGGGTTACTTCCATTCCATCTAACCAAACTTCCCAACCGACTCCCCATGCACCAAGGGTGGGGGATTCCCAATTATCTTCTACAAATCTTATGTCGTGACTCTCAGGCTTGATTCCCAAAAATTCTAAAGAAGATAAATACTTTTCTTGAATTTCATTTGGAGATGGTTTAATAATTACTTGGTATTGAAAATAATGTTGAGCCCTATTTGGATTATCTCCAAATCTTCCATCAGTAGGTCTTCTGCATGGTTCAGCATAAGCAACACTCCATGGTTCTGGTCCAATAGCTCTAAGGAAAGTATTAGGATTCATAGTTCCTGCACCTTTTTCTGTGTCATAAGGCTGCATAATCAAACAACCTTCTTCAGACCAGAATTTGTTTAAGTTTTGAATTATATCCTGAAAAAACATCGAATTAAAATTTTTTTAAAATCAGATCACCACCAATGAACATAATAACAAAGCTACATCAAAAGAATTTATTTTTGACAATGACCTAAATAAGAATTTAATAAGAGAAAAAATCTAAGGGTAATGGTCCAAAAGTTCTAGATTCGGCAGAATCTATTTCATATTGACATGTTAATAAAATGCCTTCCCCAAGACCATTTTCTGACCTTATATAAACATTTCCAGTTTTTTGATTACCTTTTAAAAAAACACTTCCATCAGCACGAAGTGAATCTAAATTCTTAAATTTTATTGAGGAATATTTTTTAGAAAGTGATTGCAAAACCCTAATAGCATCAAAATCAGAATGTGCCATTATTCCTATTGTTATCCAATCAGCATTAAAAATATTTCCTTCTAACTCATCTAATAGTTTTTTTATTTGTGTTTTACTTAATTGAGGAGCTGATCTAAGACTGTTTAAATCAACTAAATAATTTATTTCCATTAATTAAAATTATTAGAACTATGTATGAACCTTTTCCAAATGTTCTAGCATCCAATATCCACATTGAAGCGGGTACATCCAAGAAAGAAATATAAAACTTATCTATTGGTATTCCATTTTCTCATAATACTAAATTAGATATTGGCGGGAAATAATTATTATCATTATCAATTAATGAAAATACTCCTCTTCTTCATCACTTAGAGAATTTGAATCAACCTCATCAAAACTTTTAGTTCGTTTATTCCATTCAAAATATTCAACATCACTTCCTTCATATTCCAATAATTCTCCAAGTTTTAATGTCTCAGGATTTATTTGGTATATACAAGTTTTTAAAGTATCAAAACGAATATCTAATTTTTCAAATTCTTTATCTTCAAGATATTTTTTTAGGTAATCAAAAATATCTTCAGTTTCTTTAAAATTCCCAAATTTAGGAGTGAAAGTAAAACCATCATCATATCCAAGTGCTACATTTATACATTTTTCTTTAAAGAATGAAAACTCTGGTGGATGAATGTCAGGGTATAAATTCCCTACTCCAAATTTCTCTATTTTCCTTTGTTCAGTCATATTTAATTTTTGATTTTTTTTAATTTTAAAGAACCTGTCAATAAATTTTCTAACGCTCTTAATAATGTGGCGGTTCTGATTCTTCTGGAGGAAAATAGGTATCATCATTACCTTTTTTCTTCTTTCTTAAATATTCTTCTGATAGATCTAATCCATCATTATCATAATTGCGTTCCTTCTCCATTAGTTGTCCAATTCTCTTTTTTTACTTTATATTATTATCTTATAAATTTGAAAATTGATTTTCCTAGTATTATTATTGAAAGTTAATTAGATAAATTCAAGAATTTTTTAAATGAGATTTGTATTTTATTTATTTATATTATGCCAATGCAGTCGGTATACAGGATATTGGACAACTTCTTTAAGATAAAGAATATCGAATTAGTCTTAAATTGAATTTTTTATATTAAAGAATTTATTATTTAATTTCCCCAAAAAGGATCTTTAGTAAAAGTAACGCTTAATGAACAATCTTTTGTACTTTTAATATTACTTATACAAGCTCTTACAGTTTCTCCATTAACATCTATTTCACATGCTCCACAACTTCCGGTTAAACATCCAGTGGGAATTTCTAAACCTACCTTTTCAGCAATTGAGAACCAATCATCTCCTTCTGAGGCGTATGTCTCAATATTATTTGGCCATATAATTTTAATTTTTGATTGTTTCAATTTAATAGCGAAGAAATATTAAAGTTTTTATTAAATTCATTTGCGAGATTATTAATAATCGATTCTCTTTTTATTTTATAAGATCTTGTTTTTTTGTCTAATAAGGGCAGATTTTTACTCTTTCTAATTAAATTTATATAGTGATCTCTCCATTCATCATTTTCAAATATCCCATGAATATATGTACCTGCAATAGTCCCTCCTTGACTATTTTCTTTATACCAACCAAGATCTAAATCTTTAAAAATAGGCTTTATTTTTAAGGTATCTTGACTCCTATCTAGTTCAGTCACTCCATTATGTATCTCAAACCCATTGATTTTGGTTGATTGAGGCCATATTGATTCACAATTAATTTGTCTTGTGATCTTATTTTCTAAAAAAGTTGTTTTTATAGGCAGTAATCCAATTCCTTTAATTGAGTGATCTAAATTATCTTTTGTCCCCTCTTTAAATAATGGGTCTTCAAGAATTATTCCTAACATTTGTAGGCCTCCACAAATCCCAAAAATATTCCCATTAGTTTTTGCATAATCTTTTATGTTTTTTGAGAGGCCAGAAGATTCAAGAAATAGTTGATCCTTAATAGTTTGCTTACTTCCTGGAAGAATGAGAAAGTCAAATTGATTCAGGTTTTGGGATTCTTTTATCCATACAATTAATGTTGATTCTTCATTTTCTAATGGGTCAAAATCTGAAAAGTTACTTATTGAGGGTAATTTTATAATCCCAACTTTTATTTCTGGATTAATAATATTGGGTTTTCTTTCTAACAAATCTAAGGAATCTTCTGGAG
This sequence comes from Prochlorococcus sp. AG-670-O17, assembly GCA_003211315.1. Lineage (GTDB taxonomy): Bacteria > Cyanobacteriota > Cyanobacteriia > PCC-6307 > Cyanobiaceae > Prochlorococcus_A. The sequence continues at coordinate 25,609 of QCTC01000008.1, forward strand.
GGAATTTATCATCCAACCAGGGAATTATTCCTAAGACAGGAATTTGAGTTTTATTTTCAATCCATTTTTTTCCTTCTTCGAATAGTGAAAGGTCACCTCTAAATCTATTTATTATGATCCCTTTAATAAGTTTTTTTTCCTCTGGTTTCATTAATTCAAGTGTCCCAATTATCTGAGCAAATACCCCTCCTCTCTCAATATCCGTGACTAGAATGCAGTTTGCTTCTAAGTACTTTGCAACTTTTAAGTTAGTAAGGTCTCTATGAATTAAATTCATCTCAACAGGACTCCCAGCTCCTTCGATAATTAAACGACAATTGGGGTGTCGTTCATATATTGAATTTAAACTCTTTTTTATTAATTCCCAACCTGGGAAAAACCAATCCTTATAGTAATTTTTTGCCGTTGTAATTCCTGTACTTTTACCAAGATGGATTACCTCACTTATTGAATTACCTTGAGGCTTTAATAAAATGGGATTCATTTCTGAAGAAGGAATTATCCCGCAAGCAAAAGCTTGAAGTGCTTGTGAATATGCCATCTCCCCCCCATTACAATCAACCCAAGCATTGTTACTCATATTTTGTCCTTTAAAAGGTATAGGTTCTTCCCCTAGATTTTTAAGAATCCTGCCGATTGCAGTAACTGTTAAAGATTTTCCCGCCCCACTAGATGTACCCAAAACCATCAAGGGCTTTTTAATAGGTTGCAGTTTTTCTATTAATTCCATTAGTAATCTATATTAATCTTGAAATTTATTAATACATAAATTGGATTATAATTCGATAAAAAATTTGTGTTAATTCTAGCCTCTGCTTCCCTATCTAGAAAGAAATTACTAGAAAACTGTCAAATTGAATTTATTCAAATTTCAAGTAACTTTGATGAATCTTCAATAAAAGCAAACAATATATCTAATTTAGCTAAGGAGTTATCTTTTCAAAAGGCTAAAAGTTTGTCAGAACATTTTCAGAAAATATCATTACCAAGAGGATTTAATAATAATTCGGTAAAGATTCTTGGATGCGATTCAATATTTGAATTTCAAGGAGTAGCTTTTGGGAAACCATTAAATAAAAAAGAGGCGTTCAATAGATGGAAGCAAATGTCAGGAGGATTTGGTTCTCTACATACTGGCCATACATTACTAATTGGGACTTTTGATTCAACTTCCAAAGTACTAAAAGTGACAAAGAAAATTAAAAAAACAGTAAGTTCTAAAGTTTATTTTTCTGAATTACACAATGAAGAGATAAAAAATTATGTAGATTCACTTGAACCTTTAAATTGCGCGGGAGGATTTGCCTTAGAAGGCAAAGGGGGCAAATATATAGAGAAGATAGAAGGTTGTTTTAGTAATGTCATGGGTTTGAGTTTGCCTTGGCTTAGAAAGAGTTTAATTAATGAAGGAATTTTCACATAAAAAAAGCCCTACAAATAAGTAGGACTTTTAATTGATTGATTTAGAATTAATCTAGATCAGACATTTCTAGAGCTGGTTCACTCTTTCTGTCGATTCCTTTTTCGAAACCGGCGGCGGCGGCTCTAGCACGACCAGCATGCCAAAGGTGACCGATGAATGTAAACCATCCTAGGAAGAATTGAGCTGCAGCTAACCATTGTCTTAAGTTAACAAAATTAACAGCGTTAGGCTCAGTAATAATACCTCCAACAGAGTTGATAGAAGCATTAGGTGCATGAGTCATATATTCAGCTGCTCTTCTTACTTGCCAAGGCTGAATATCATTTTGGATTTTCTCTAGACTCAATCCGTTAGGTCCTCTTAAAGGCTCTAACCATGGTCCTCTAAAGTCCCAAAATCTCATTGTTTCACCACCAAATATAATTTCTCCTGTAGGAGATCTCATGAGGTACTTACCTAATCCCGTTGGTCCCATTGTTGAACCTACATTAGCTCCAATTCTTTGATCTCTCACAAGGAAAGTGAAACTTTGGGCTTGTGAAGCTTCAGCATTTGTTGGGCCATAGAATTCTGAAGGATAAGCTGTATTGTTAAACCAGATGAAAGTTGATGCAATAAAACTTGCAACACAAATTCCACCAAGTGCATAACTCAAAAGTCCTTCTCCATTCCAAATGAATGCTCTTCTAGCCCATCCAAAAGGTTTGGTGAAAATGTGAAATATACCTCCAATAATTGCAGTTACACCCACATAGACATGGCCACCAACAATATCTTCTATTGAGTTAACACCGATTATTGAACCAGCACCCCCCCAAGGAGATCTAAAGAGATAACCAAGAATTACTCTTGGATCAAGTGTTGGATTAACAAGTCTAACTTCTCCTCCTCCAGGAGCCCAAGTATCATAAGCACCGCCAATAAAACACCAGTTTACTGACCATGCTAATGCACCTACTCCTAATACAATCAAATGATAACCAAGTATGTTGGTCATTTGATTTTTGTCTCTCCAATCAGTTGAAAAGAAAGGAAAATCTTCTTCAAGCTTTTCAGGTCCAGCCAACGAGTGGTAAATCCCACCGAAGCCAAGAACTGCTGAAGCTATTAAATGAACTACACCAGCCTGGAAGAAAGGCATGATATCAGTTACTTCACCACCAGGGCCAATTCCGTAACCAAACATCGCAACGTGTGGCATACAGATTAAACCTTGCTCCCACATTGGTTTATCAAAAGTAAAATGATTAACCTCAAAGAGCATCATTGCTCCAGCCCAAAAGACTATAAGTCCAGAGTGTGCAATGTGTGCTCCAAGTAAACGACCAGATAAATTGATTAATCTGGCGTTACCTACGTACCAAGCGTAACCAGTTTCTTCAATACTCTGGTTAGGAGCTCTTAGTAAATTATTAAAGGGCGTTTCCACGCGGAAGAACCTCCTCAGGGAATACAAAATTTTCGTGTGGTTGATCCACAGAAGACATCCATGCTCTCATACCTTCGTTCAAAAGTATATTCTTTGTGTAGAAAGTTTCAAATTCTGGATCTTCTGCAGCACGGATCTCTTGGCTCACAAAATCGTAAGCTCTTAAGTTGAGTGCTAAGCCAACAATACCAATTGAAGATGTCCACATACCCATGACAGGTACAAATAACATCAAGAAGTGAAGAAAACGCTTGTTAGAGAAAGCGATACCAAAAATTTGGCTCCAAAATCTATTCGCTGTAATCATTGAATAGGTTTCTTCTTCTTGGGTAGGATCGAAAGCTCTAAATGTTGAGCTTTGTACTTTACCGTCAGTGTAAATACTTGTATCTTCATACAATGTATTTTGTACTGTAGCTCCATGGATAGCGCAAAGAAGAGCACCACCAAGAATTCCAGCAACACCCATCATGTGAAAAGGGTTTAAAGTAATGTTATGAAAACCTTGAATAAACAGGATATAGCGGAATATAGCTGCAACACCAAATGATGGAGCAAAAAACCAGCTATGCTGTCCTAATGGATAGATAAGAAAAATACTTGTAAAAACTGCAATTACAGCTGAAAAAGCGAGCGCGTTGTAAGGTCTAATACCTACAAGACCAGCGATTTCAAATTGACGAAGCATAAATCCAATTAGACCAAATACTCCATGTAATGCAACAAAGTTCCAAAGACCACCAAGTTGTAGCCATCTTACGAAACTACCTTGGGCTTCAGGACCCCATAAGAATAGAAGACTGTGTCCCATGGCATCTCCAGGGGTACTAACAGCTGCTGTCAAAAAGTTTGCACCTTCAAGATATGAAGACGCAATTCCGTGTGTGTACCAAGAGGTAACAAATGTTGTTCCGACAAACCATCCACCTATTGCAAGATATGCACAAGGTAAAAGTAGTAGACCGGACCAACCAATAAATACAAACCTGTCGCGCTTTAACCAATCATCAAGGACATCAAACCATCCTCTCTGTGGGGCGCTTCCAACGGCGATCGTCATGAGAAATCGTTTTTAGCTTCGGGATACGCTGAGACTGTAACAAAGATTGAGAGTAAAGTGGGGAAATATTTGTATATATGAAATGCCTTGTAAAGCTTTCCTAACTTTTAGGTTAAAAATTAGGTATTAATACTCTATATTAATGGATAAATTATTTGGAATAAGCCTCTAATATATATATTATGCAATCAAATCTTTCTTCTTTTAACAAAATTGAACAAACAATCAATGGTTCTAGAAAAATATCGAATTACCTCATTGGAGGAATGTTAACTATTGGTGGTATAGGTTTTGTTTTAGCTGCAATATCAAGCTACACAGGAAGAGATTTACTTCCTTTAGGCAATCCTTCGACCTTACTTTTTATTCCTCAAGGAATAATAATGGGTGCTTATGGAGTAATAGCCAATTTGCTAAATATATATTTGTGGTACTTAGTTTTTATAAATTTCGGCTCAGGTTATAACTTTTTTGATAAAGATTCACAATCTGTGGAAATTAAAAGAAAAGGGCTGTTTAAGGATATTGAAGTTAAAATTAATTTTGATGAAATCAAGTCTGTAAAACTTGATATAAGTGAAGGATTTAATCCAAGAAGAAGAATTGCATTAGTTCTTAAAGGTAGAAAAAAAGCCCTCCCTTTAAGTGGAGCAGGAGAACTTAAACCGTTGCTTCAAGTGGAAGAGGAAGGAGCACGATTAGCTAAATTTTTAAATGTAAATTTGGAGGGTTTAAAATAAGAAGATTTTATTTATTTAAACCATTTTTATTTTTTAAGATATTTTTATTGTTAATTACAGGTTGTAGTTATAAGAATGTTCTTGATTCTAATTATTATTGCAAAAAGCTTGATCTTAATTGTATAAAAAAGAATCAAAGGGTAGTTTTTAAAACTTCAAAAGGTAATATTGACGTGCAATTATATGGAGAAAATAATCCAGTTACAGTAAGTAATTTTATTCAAAATGTAAAAAATAATATTTACAAAAATAAAAGATTTTATAAGATAATTAATTTCCCTCAGGTTCAATTAATTCATTCTGGAACTTTTCCAGAAAATAATTATTACAAAAAAGAAAATCAAAACCTAAATAAACTTAAAAGAAATATTCCCTTGGAAATAAAATTACAAAAAGAAATTGAACCAAAATATCGATACCAAATTTTAGATCCTTCAGAAATTGTAAATCTTACTAATTTTTTTGAAAAGGGATCATTAGCTATGGTAAAAAGTGGAGAAAGGAGTTCTTCTTCTACTGAGTTTTTTTTTGTAACTAATAAATTTCCTGAATTAGATGGCAGGTATTCAATATTTGGAAAAGTTGTAAAAGGAATAGAAATATTGAAAAAAATAGATAAAGAAGACTTGATTTATCAAGTCATAATTTCTAATTAAATATCTAAAGAATATTTATTTATTTTTAACATTTCAGTATTTACTCCCGAGGATCGCTTGAGGGCAACCTTCCCTGTTCTGGCAATCTCAAGTATTCCATATGGTTCAAGAAGCTTTTCCAATGCAACTAATTTCCCTGGATCTCCCACAACTTCGAGGGTTAAAGCTATATCTGACACATCTACTACTTTTGCTCTAAATATTTGAACGATATCCAAAATATTACTTCTTGTATCTTCTTTAGAAGATACTTTAAGAAGCATTAATTCCCTTTCAACTGCAGCGAGGTTAGTAAAATCTACAACTCCAAGGACATTAAATAATTTATTAAGTTGTTTAGTCATTTGTTGGAGGGTTTCATTATCACCTTCTACTACCATTGTTAATCTAGAAATTCCTTTAGTTTCGGCAGGCCCAACAGCAAGACTATCGATATTAAAACCTCTTCTAGCAAAGAGACCTGAGATTCTACTTAATGCTCCTGATTCGTCTTCAACAAGTACTGATAATGTATGTTTCATATTTAATTAAGTTATTAAGTCTCTAATCCATTCATAAGAAATTTTATTGAATAATGAAGGATCTTCATCATGAACGCAATGGCCTGAATTGGGTATTATTTTTAATTCTACCCATCTATGGAATTTTGCAATCTTTTTGCCAAGAAATAAAGGTATGAAATTATCTTTTTCTCCCCACAACAATAAAAAAGGAATTTTTTTTGAAAGACTAAGTTGTTCCAAAAGGTAAGAGGCCTTTAACTTATCTCCCCTTGTCGTCATGCCAATACACATTGCTCTTAGTGCTCTTGCTGAAGTCTTTCTTAAAACTGGTTTTTTTACAATATTTATTAATTCTTTATCTAGTTTATCTTTTTTGAAATAAGCATAATTAAGTCCTAATTTTATTATTCCTAATTTATTTATTAAGAATAGAATTATCTCTAATGGTAATAATCTAAAAAATATTTTTATAAGTTTGATTTTGAATTTTTTAAAAATCGAATTAAGTTTTGATTCCCTTTTCATAATTACTATAGGATCCGGGAGAGGAGATGCAATAACAGATAATATTTCATTCTTTAAATAGACTGCGCATGTTAAAGCTACTAAAGAACCTAAAGAATTACCTATTAAAATAATCTTTTTAGAAGTCTTTGGCCTGATTACTTGTTTAATAAAATCACTGACTTGATTACACCAAACTCCATTATCTAATTTACCTATATCTCTAATTCCCGGCTGTGCTGAATTTCCAAATCCAATTAAATCTATTGAGTAAACAGAATATCCTTTTTTTGCAAAGTAGTAAGAATTATTTCTCCAATGTTTACTGCTTGCTCCGAAACCGTGAAGTAAAATCATGGGATTTTTATTTTCTTTTCCAGTAACACTCCAAAAAATTTTGAATCCATTCCAATTCCAGTAATTAGATTCTTCTCCTTTTTCTGATTTATCGATAGAAATCATTTAAACAATCCTTTATCCCTCTTTAAAATAATTTAAAGATATTTGCATTAGTTATATTTTTTACAAAAAAATGCTTATAAACGTTAAATTATAATAATTGATTAAGTTTCCTATGGCTAAAGAAATTTTTAGTATTGCTGCTGTTTTTTGGATATTGATACCAATTGGATTGGTTGGTGGTGCATTATTATTAAAATTTCAAGGAGATTAATTCTCACGAATACTATAGAAAGTGAGTTAATCTCGACAGGTTAAGTAGTACATCCTTAAGTATGAAGATTCTCTTAGTAGGTGCAACTGGAACTCTTGGAAGGCAGATAGCAAAGCAGGCTATTGAAGAGGGACATGAAGTTAGATGCTTTGTTAGGAATCCAAGGAAAGCTTCTTTCCTCCAAGAATGGGGTTGTGAACTTACAAAAGGGAATTTACTTATCTCTGGGGATATAGATTATGCTCTGCAAGATATTGAGGTAGTTATTGATTGTGCGACTGGTAGACCTGAAGATTCCAAAAGTATATATGAGACTGATTGGGATGGAAAACTTAATCTTTTTAATGCTTGTGAATCGAAAAAAATAAAAAGGGTTATTTTTCTCTCAATATTATTAACAGAAAAGTTTAGAAATGTACCTTTAATGGATGTTAAATATTGCACTGAAAAACTTATAGAGAAATCTAACTTCGACTACACGATATTTAAATGTGCTGCTTTTATGCAGGGAGTTATTAGTCAATTTGCTATTCCGGTGTTAGACAGTCAAGCCGTATGGATGAGTGGCACTCCAACTAAAATTGCGTATATGAACACGCAAGATATGGCTAGAATTATTGTTTCCTCAATAAGTAATCCTAAATCTTACAAGCTTTCACTTCCTTTAGTTGGTCCAAAGGCATGGGATTCTGATGAAGTAATTTCATTATGCGAAAAATATAGTAATAAGAAAGCAAAGATTTTTAGAGTTTCGCCTTTTCTAATAAAATTAACTCAGAACGTGGTTTCATTTTTTCAAGACGCACTAAATGTTTCTGAGAGATTAGCCTTCGCTGAAGTTACTAGTAGTGGAGTCCCCTTAGACGCCGATATGAGTAATACTTATGAAGTGTTAGATCTTAAAAAAGAAGATTCTACTTCTCTAGAAAGTTACATTAGAGAATATTATCAGCAAATTTTAAAAAGACTTAAAGAAATGGAAGCTGATCTTAACATTGAAGAAAAAAAGAGACTTCCATTCTAAAGTTGCATTAAATAATTCTTATAGTATATTTGTACTATATATGAATTCAGCTATGTCTATTTCTAAATCTAAAAATCTGGAACGTAAATTAAATAATATTGCTCAAGAAGCAACTAATGAACTTAATAATGTTTGCGGATCATCTTTATGGGAGAGTTTAGGATTCGTGTTTTTCGATCAATTAGAGGATCCTGATAAAATTGCAAAGGCAAATTTTTATTATGGTCAGCTACAAATAATTAATGAGATTAAATTTTCTATGTAAATTAAAATCTTTGAAATTAACTTAATTCATCTGATGTAATTATGTTGAGGTAAATTTTGTTTATTATTTTCTGATAATATGAATCTAGAAAATAAATTATTTAATGATAGAAACATCTGGTGTAATAGAAAAGGAACAAGGAAATGGTTTTTATTTGGTTACTTTAGAACAACCCGAAGGTCACCAATGCTTATGCAGAGCAGCAGGTAAGTTAACTAAATTTAGAATTAAATTGTTAGCAGGAGATAAAGTACTTGTGGAAATAAGCCCTTATGATCTAACAAGAGGAAGGATTACCTATCGTGAGAGAAATGCAGGCGGCCCTAGGTCTGGAAATTCTAAAAATAACGTAAGAAAGAAATAAGTAATAAAAAGTTTACTTAGATGATATTTTGTATTGCTTCTTTGAATTCACTGCGTTGTTTAACCCCTTGCCATTGTTTTTTAAGTAATTTATCTTTAAATAGTTGTATTGTAGGAGTTCCATTTATTCCTGCTTGTTTAGCGATTTCTTGATCTTTATCGATATCAATTTCTATACCTTGTACAGCTCCATTAAATTCCTTAATCACTCTTTTAAGTTGTGGTTTTAATACATGGCATGGTCCACAACTTGGAGAGCTAAAAATAACTAATATTGGTTTATTGCTCTCATGATAAAGCTTCCTCAGTGCATAACTACCTTTTTGCCATTCAGAGTTTAAATCGAAAGTTTCTTCATTTGTCTCTTCTTCATTAAAACTTGAAGAAGACAATGTTTTTTCTGGTTCAGTTTTTTCTCTAACAATTATTTTTGATAAATTCTTCTCTGCTAACCATCTCTCAGCAGCTAGTGCTGCCATGCATCCTGTTCCTGCAGCTGTAACTCCTTGCCGCCACTCAGAATCTACAACATCTCCAGCGGCAAATATGCCTTCTATAGAAGTTTCTGGTCTTCCTGAGTTACAAGCAATATATCCTTTTTTATCTAATTCAATTTTATTATCTAAAAACTTTGTATTAGGTGTGTGTCCAATAGCATAAAAAAGTCCTTTAACTTTAATTTCCACGTTACCTTTTTGTGAATTAATAGTTTCAACATTTTCAAGCCAATCAGTACCATTTGCTTTCTCTACTTTTGTGTTCCAGTGTATTTCAATCTTTGAATTAGCTTTTACTCTATCTATCATTGCGGCACTAGCCTTTAATTTTTCCGATCTAACGAGTAAATGAACCTTGCTGCCATATTTTGTGAGATATGCCGCTTCTTCACAGGCAGAATCTCCGCCTCCAATAACTGCTAATTCTTCATCTCTAAACTGTGGAGTTGCTCCATCACAAATGGCGCAAGCACTTATCCCTTTGCTCCAAAATTTATCTTCATTTATAACACCTAACCTATTAGCACTTGCGCCAGTTGCGATAATAATTGAATTAGTTTTAATACTCCCCTCTAAAGTTTTTAGCTCAAAAGGACTTTTGCTGGTATCAATTGAAACTACATCACTTTCATATAAATTTGTGCCCCACCTTTCCGCTTGAGCTTTCATTAAGTCCATTAATTCAGGTCCTAATACTCCATCAGGAAAACCTGGATAGTTTTCAACGAACGTAGTTGTCATTAATTGGCCGCCTGGAATTCCACCAGAATTAAATCCAGTTACTAAAAGAGGTTGAAGGTTTGCACGAGCTGCATATATTGCAGCTGTATAACCTGCTGGTCCAGAACCTATTATTACTAAATTTTCAATGTTGTTTTCTTTTATTCCCATTTAAATATTGATTTATTTCTAATATTAATCAATAAGCCTTACTTATGAAGGTCGGATTTCACTCGATTAATTTCTCATTTATCTTTTGATTTAATAATTCTTTTAATTCGTTAGGGAAATTTAATACAGAATTTTTTAGGTTTTCATTTTCTTCACCAATATGCAATATCCATTCTCTGAATTCCTCTGCGATTGCGTAACTATCTTCATATTTTTCAAGAGTATCCATTACAGATATTCTGTTGGTCGCCCAACAGGTTGCTACATCAATTCTTTTTCTTATAAAATTAGACATTACTAACTTGGAATTGACTATAGATAAGCATATGGATCGCTTTAGTCATTGTCTAATAAGTTACAACTTTGTACTTTCAAACAATAATTTAATATTTAGTTAATATTTGACTCTTTGTTTGCTGTGAATATAAAGAAAATGTAAAGAATTAGGTCTAAACTGCCTCTGTATGATTTACGAGTAACCTTTCAACTTCATCAAATCCCTCTTTTGCTGAATTTATTGCAAGTTCCTCGCTAACTTTTTCTTCAGAAACTAATTTTGATGATATTTTTCTTAAAAGAATTTCTTTTTTATCTCTTAATGAAATAACTATTTCCTCTTCAATAATAGACTTTATAGCTTTAGAAATTATTTTTTTATCATTCGCTTCTTCAAACGTACCCTGTACAAGTTCTTTTATGAATAATCTATGCACCTCACTGCTTCTAAGAAAACTTTCAGTAGCATTTATGATTCCTTCAACAAGAGCTTCATCAGGTTCAGAGTCATTTTCGGCTAATTTAAATTCCCAATCTAGATGTCTTCTTTGCCATCCTGATGAATGAAGGCTAGGCATTACTGTTTGAGAATAGGTATCAACTGACATTTCATAAATTCTTTCAGCTAGCTTTTCACACCAGTCTTTACCATGTTTTTCTAAGTTTCTCTGCATGGTTTGTCTTGGAACAGCATGGCCTCCATGATGACTATGACAAACTCCATCTGGGCATTCGATAGCTTTTATGCTCATTAGATTTTTAATACTTATATATTTTTCATAGCCATGATTTAAAGAAAAGAAAATATATTTTTAACAAAACTCAAACTCCAAGACTTTTGACTTTATTCAAATTATCTTTAGTATGTTTAAAACTACTATAAATTGACAAAGATACTCATTCCTATTGAAACAGCCTCTGGAGAGAGAAGAGTTTCAGCTACTCCCTCAGCTGTAAAAAAATTAAAGGGTCTTGGATGCGAAGTTTTTGTAGAAGGTTCAGCTGGAGAACTATCAGGGTTTAGCGACACTTTATACAAAGAATCTGGAGGTGAAATTGTTAGTAAATCTAATATAAATATTTGGGAGAATGCCGATGTTGTTTTTTGTGTTCAACCTCCTTCTGAATCTAATTTAAGCAAGTTAAAAAAAGGTGCTATTCTGCTAGGCCTTTTAAATCCATATGCTAATGAAAAACTTCAAAAAACTATTACTAGTAAAAAGATCTCAGCTTTATCAATGGAATTACTTCCAAGGATTAGTAGAGCTCAATCATCGGATGTACTTTCTTCTCAAGCCAATATCGCAGGATATAAAGCAGTTCTTTTAGCAGCAAGTGAACTTGATAGATATTTTCCGATGCTTATGACTGCAGCAGGAACTGTACAGCCTGCGAAAGTTGTTGTTCTTGGTGGAGGAGTTGCAGGATTGCAGGCAGTTGCCACTGCAAAAAGACTTGGAGCTATTGTTTTCGTGTCAGATATTAGGCCAGCTGTAAAAGAGCAAGTTGAATCTCTTGGAGCAAGATTTATAGAACTTCCTGAAATTGACGAAAAACCAAGCGAATCAGGTGGTTATGCAAAAGCAGTTACGCCTGAATTCCTTTCTAAACAAAAGGCTACCTTAACTAAATATTTATCCGAAGCTGATGTTGCTGTTTGTACTGCACAAGTCTTAGGTAAAAAAGCTCCTGTTTTAATCGATTCTCATATGATTGAAAAGATGCGACCTGGAGCAGTAGTTATTGATTTGGCCGTATCTCAAGGAGGTAATTGCGAAGGCACAAAATCTAATGAAACTATTATTAGGAATGGAGTAAAGCTAATAGGAGCTGGCGAGTTGCCATCATCTGTTCCTTATGATGCAAGTACACTTTATGCTAAGAACCTCACATCTTTGATTACACCTTTCATAAAAGATGGTGTAATTAATCTAGATAAAGAGGATGAATTAATCTCTGGCTGTTTATTAAGTAATGAAGGAGTTATCCTTCAAAATAAAGTTTTTGAAAAATGAGGTCTTATTTTAATTATGAATTTTGATAGCTTGCTCTGGGTTTTATTGCTTGGAAGTTTATTAGGACTGGAGTTAATAGGTAAAGTACCTCCAACACTTCATACACCCTTAATGAGTGGAGCAAATGCCATCTCAGGAATAACAATGTTGGCAGCATTAACTGCAATTATAAAAGCAGAGCCAAATAGTCCATTATTAATAATCGGATCAATATCTCTAGGATTTGCTCTTTTTAACGTTGTAGGCGGGTTTTTTGTCACGGACAGAATGCTTGCCATGTTTAGTCGTAAACCTACAAAAAAAAATAAATAATTAATCAACTTATTAAAATGAATCTTCCTGATATTATTAAATTCGTTATAGATCTTCTAGCAGTGCTGTTGTTAGCACTTGGGATAAAAGGTTTATCAAAAGTTAGGTCTGCTAGAGAAGCGAATATATTAGCAGCATTCGCTATGCTCCTTTCTGTTTTAGGTTTACTCTTTTACTATTTAGGTACTTCTGGAATCCCAGCTCAATCATGGGCTTGGATCATTGTTGGATCTTTATTGGGAAGTTTTTTTGGAACTTTACTTGCTAAGAAAGTCCCAATGACATCAATGCCAGAGACGGTAGCCTTGTTCAATGGTTTTGGAGGAATGTCTTCTCTATTAGTAGCTATTGGTGCATTTTTATTTCCTTTTAATGTTGTAGCAAAAGCAGGATCTTTAGAACCTTTTATTAATGATGTTTCAATTTCAGTTTCAATATTTGTTGGGGCCATTACTTTTTCAGGTTCAATCGTGGCCATGGCAAAACTACAAGGTTGGCTGTCCACCCCTGGATGGACTCAGGTTAAAGCTAGGCATTTTGTAAATATTGTTTTTGGTGTCACTTCATTAATAGCCTTTATATACCTAATAAGTGGGAATATTAGTTCGATTTGGCTTTTAGTTATAGCCTCTACTCTTTTAGGAATAGGGGTAACTTTGCCAATAGGTGGAGCAGATATGCCTGTTGTTATATCTCTTTTAAATAGCTATTCAGGAATTGCAGCTGCAGCTGCAGGCTTCGTTGTGGACAGCCAGCTTTTAATTGTAGCCGGTGCAATGGTGGGAGCAGCAGGCTTGATATTAACTCAGGTAATGTGCAAAGGAATGAACAGATCTCTGATTTCTGTTCTTTTTGGAGGCTCTTTATCTGCACAAACTACTACATCTTCTGGGTCAGGGGAATATACAAATATAACTTCCTGTAGTGTTGAAGAATGTGCATTAACATTAGAGGCAGCAAATAGGGTAATCGTTGTTCCTGGATATGGTCTTGCTGTGGCTCAAGCACAACATACTTTGAGAGAAGTAACAAAAAAACTAGAACAAAATGGTATTGAAGTTGTATATGCGATTCATCCTGTAGCAGGCAGGATGCCAGGACATATGAATGTTCTTTTGGCAGAAGCAGATGTTCCTTATGAACAACTCAAAGAAATGGATGTTATTAATCCTGAATTCCCAGCAACAGATGTTGTTTTGGTCTTAGGGGCAAATGATGTTGTTAATCCTCAAGCAAAAAATGATAAGAGTTCTCCTTTATACGGAATGCCTGTTCTTGATGTCCAAGAAGCAAGAACAGTCTTTGTAATAAAAAGAGGAATGAGCGCTGGTTATTCGGGCATAAAGAATGATTTGTTTGACCTGCCAAATACCTCTATGGTTTTTGGTGATGCCAAGAAAGTTTTAAGTGAGTTAATTGGAGAATTAAAGGATCTAGGAGTTGGCGATAAATAGTAATCTCTCATTTAAGTTCTCAGATTATATAAACAAAAGACCTTTTAATCAGGCTTTTCCTTGGATTGGAGGGGATCTTCAAACTTTAAGGGATACATTTGTTTTTGATCTTCTCCAAGCTAAAACAAATAAAAAAATACTTTTACCAATAAATAATATTCTTTCAGAAAAATTTGATGGTGATTATCTTTTAGGGTTCTTAGAGTTCCCAGAGAACTTAGATTGTTTAAAAGGAATTGTTCTTATTACTCATGGATTAGGAGGATCTACTAGGCGTTTTGGGTTAAAACGAATTGCTAGAAAGTTAGTTAATAATGGATTTGGAGTTCTTAAATTAAATCTTAGAGGGGCTGGTTCAGCTAGATATTTGGCGAAAGGGAATTATTCCGCAAGATGTTCGAATGATGTTATTTTGGGGCTTAAAATTTTTAGACAACTTCTTAATTCTGAATTAAAAGATTCTTTAAAAAATAAAGAAGATTTACCTATATTTGGAGTTGGATTATCTTTAGGAGGAACTATTCTTCTTAATGCCTGCTTAGACCACAGCTCAAAAAATAATAGTAGAAAATTATTAGATGGTTTGGCTTGCGTTAGTAGCCCTTTAGATTTATTATCTTGCAGCAATTGTATAGAAAGACCTCGAAATTTTTTATATCAAAAATGGTTAATGCAACGTTTGAAAAGGCAATTATGGGATGGATTTAAAAACGAAGGGATTTTATTGCCTAAAAGTATCTTGAGTAAAAAAATTAAAGGTTTAAAAACGATAGGAGAATTTGATGCAAATTTCACTGCACCTAGTTGGGGATTCAAATCTTTAGAGGATTATTATTATCAATCTTCACCTATTTTTAGGATTCAAAATTTAATTAAGAATCTTCCCCCTACTCTTTTAATCCACGCTAAGGATGATCCTTGGGTTCCATATCAATCTACTTTAAATTTAAAAAATTCTTTGAATGAATCATTTGATAAATTAACTATTCTAATAACTGATAAAGGGGGGCATAATGGTTTTCATTCAAATAATGGTTGTTGGTCTGATGAAGCAGTTAAGAATTGGCTTTTAAGTCTTTAAGAAATATATGTTTTTTTTAAAATTATTTTTCAAAAGGAGTTTTTTTGAAAATCCACTTTTCGATTGGATTACCATTAATTACATGAGAGGTGAAAATTTCTGATACTTTTTCTGGAGAAACTTTTTCATACCAGATGCCTTCAGGCCAAATAAGAAGAATTGGTCCATTTTTACATATCCTTAAACAATCAACTTTAGATCTCATTATTTGTATATTTCTTGAAGAAGAATCATTCTCATAATTTTTTAAAGTCTTTTTAAGACATTCCCAAGTCTTATTACCTTCATCGCCTTTAAAACACTTTTGTTTTGTAGGAGTTGCACAAAGTAATAAGTGCTTTGAAACCCATTTACTCTTTTTTAAATTAATTTGTAGTAATGCGATTAAGATAATTCTAAGTCATGGTAAAAACATCCTTCAAAAATTTTATTTCAAAGGGTCAATGAACTGAAATTGTTTAAAACTTGCTATGTCTTATTTTTGTTTAAATAGTGCAAAAAATGCAAAATAGGGCAAGACGGAAATTGGAAGATCAGAGATAATATCAAAGATTGCCTTTACCTTTTGTTTTATTTTACCGAAAAAGTTACTCCCATAACAGCAGTAATATCTTTTCTTATACTTGTTGTATCGTAAGATCCCCAACTACTTACTTTGGTTGAATTAGGTACTGTTATTTGAAAAACACCAGTATTAACATTCTTCAAACCTCCAACTTCAGATCCAGCTTGTATCGATATTGCTTCAGCTCTTATCCTTGCGTCCTTGGCAGCTTTAGCAAGCATATCTATTCTTTTATCTGCCAATTTTGAATAAGTAAACTTTGGAGCGCTAGGTTTAACTAATACCCCTTGCCCTAGGAGGTCAGTTACTTGACTATGAGTCTCCCTAATTTTGTAAACATCCCTACTGGCTATTCTAATATCTTGATAAGTTATCCACTCAGTTCTTATTATTTCGTTTGTTTTAGGATTCTTTGTTTCGTATTCCCTAATGCTAGCTGGCCCTTTATAGATTGTAGTTTTCTTTTTATCATCCTCTATGCCATTAGCTTTCAAAAATTGTATTGTTTTTTCAAGTGATAACTTATGATTATTAAAAGAATCAATTTGGGAATCACCAGAAGTTCTAACTTGAACCGTCCACCTTGCAATATCGCTTATAATTGTTTCAGTACTTGTACCAGTAACTGTTATATAATTATCTGCCATACTAATTCCTCTAACTAGGACAGTTGAAGCTCCTATAAATCCACCAAGAGATAGTACACCCATCGCAAAAACTAAAGAGGGAGTTCGACGTAGTATGTTAATTGATTCTTTTGGTAAGGATTTAAGAAGAGAAATAATTTTCATTTTTTAAATTTTAAATAGAACTTTCAAAAGTTACACCAAATATAGTGTGACAATTATTTAGTTGGTTTTTTATTATTACAGAGTATTTTTTGTATGCAATAGTTAATTTTTTATTTTAAAAAATTAACATACCAAAAACTTCTCAATTTAACTATAGATAGGGAAAACATTTTTAATTGATTCAAACAACTTTGGAAAATCACAGTTTTATTCGATAGAGAAAATTTAAATTATAATGGAAAAATTAATACTATTTAGATTTATTTATTTCAGGATATAGTTATGAAATTCTCTTTTAATAAACTACCAAAATCGTTAAAAAAGGTCTTGACTAAGACTGGCAATACACAAGGAATAAAAGTTAAAGATTATTTTAAGAAAGTTGAAAGAGATGGTCAAATAGTTATTCAAATAGATTATAAGTTTGAACACAATTATCATATGTACCAGAGTTTTTTTGAAGAAGAACTGAAAAACATAATAAATAAAAAAACCTTTGAATTCCCAAAATTAATTCATAGGGTTGGAACTTTTCTATTTGGAGATAATGTAGAAAATTTTTATAATATTCATGAAAATGATAATGGAGATGGAAACTGGGAAATTATTATTGAAAATCCTTCGATTAAAGACTGGTTAAGTGTTGACGTTTATCTAATTCCTAAAAAGTTTCAAATTGAATAGAAATAGTTAAAAATAAAAAATTATTAAAATATTCAAAAATAAAAAGATATAAATATGTAAATATAAATTTTGATGATTTATCTAAAAAAGCAAAAGCTCTGAATATAAGTGCATGCAGTGGTTACAGAGATCTAAAAATACTGATGTGCTATAGCCACTTTCAACTTTCCATATGAATAACCCCGCCCTAGGGGGGACTTGCTAAATGATGTGACGTATAAAACGTAAAGCAAAATCTGTAGTAGATTTTGAGATCAAGACTTTCAAATGTTGCAATTCTCTGGCCTAAAGATGAAAAAATATTTATCGCATCTATCATTTATTAACGCTTTATGTAGTGTCTTAAAAAGATTTAAACACAGCCATGACACCACTTAAATGGATAGGGACACCATCTCTGGGTCAGGGTAGATCCAGTGGAGGTAATGCTGCGAGCGAAATATTTGAGGCAGGTGCTTCTCAGAGAAAACGTTCTCTACTCGAGACCCTTGTAAGAGAGATATGTCAGAACAGTCTCGATCAGAGAAAGGATAAAAAGGTGAAAATATTTTTTGATCTGATAATCCTCAAGGGAGAGAAAAAAGAGGAATTTCTCAAATCAATAAACAGTGAAACTCTTATACCTCATCTTTCTTCAGTAAAAGGTTCAAGTGGAACTGCTCTTACTCTTAAAGCAGGATTGGAATCGATCAAATCCTCAGACCTCGTCTGTCTGAGAATCAGTGATTATGGTACTGACGGCCTCACAGGTGATGACTGGGATGAGAAAGGAAATTTTCGAAAGCTCTGTGTACAGAATTTCTCCACTGGGAAAGAGTCAGGTTTAGGGGGCAGTTTTGGTCTTGGAAAGGCAGTCAGCTGGATGCATTCCAGAATATTCACTGTTCTTTTCTCTTCCAGAATTGAAGGTAGAAAGGATCTGAGAATTTTTGGGAGAAGCGAACTTCCAGCTCATGAAATGAATGGCAAGTCATGGCTTGATGGTGCCTATATGGGTTCTGAAATTAAGAAAGATGGAATACCTGTAGCAGAATCAACATGGCTGAAAGATAGAGATGCAAAAAAAATTCTTCTTAATCGCGATAATGAAACTGAGTGCGGAACAACTATTCTCATCCCAACTTTTCATGAACCGGATCGTGATGATACAGGTTTCTCAGGGATAAGAGATCCTGAGGAACTCTGCAGAGATTTCACAAAAGCTGCATCAAAATGGTTTTGGCCTGCAATCAG
>QCTC01000009.1 GCA_003211315.1 Prochlorococcus sp. AG-670-O17
AGACAGGAGCACCTCTAACAACTTCCGAAGTTTCAATTTTAATGGGAGCAAAGCCTGGCAAATCAAAGATAGAGAGAGGTGGATTATTAGCCATAAAAGTTGCAAGGAATGTCTGGAAATTAACTAAACTTGGCCAAGGAAGTTCTTATTACAGGAATTGATTTTTAAGATAAATATTTTAATTTAATTATTCTTATTAAAGTTTTTAAACATTCATATAAGTTTTTTAAATGTATACATTTTGTAAGAGAACTTATCAATTAGTGCTTAAATCCAAAAGTTTATGCAAGCTTGAAGAATAAGCTCTAAGTATTTTAATGAGTAAAGTAGATCTTAATAAAGAGACTGGTCCTAGAGAAGTCTTTTGTGGCCTTACTTCAATAGTTTGGTTACACAGACGGATGCCAGATGCATTTTTTCTGGTTGTGGGGTCGAGAACATGCGCACATTTAATTCAAAGTGCCGCCGGGGTTATGATTTTTGCTGAGCCAAGATTTGGGACAGCTATTCTTGAAGAGAAAGATCTAGCAGGTCTTGCCGATGCTCATGAAGAACTCGACAGAGTAGTCAATGATCTGATTTCTAGAAGGCCTGAAATAAAAACCCTCTTCCTTGTTGGTTCTTGTCCTAGCGAAGTGATTAAACTTGATCTCGCCACCGTTGCAGAAAAATTAAACTCCCGATTTTTAGGTCAAGTAAGGTTCGTTAACTATTCGGGCAGCGGGATCGAAACCACCTTTACCCAAGGCGAAGATGGAGCATTGAAAGCTCTTGTTCCCTTAATGGAATCTACAGATGATGAGAAATTATTATTAGTTGGGACATTAGCTAATAATGTGGAAGATAGATTTAAGAAGATATTCAATAATATTGGGATAACAAATGTTGAAAGTTTTCCTCCTAGGCAATCAACTGAATTACCTAAGATTGGAAAGAATACAAAGGTCCTATTAGCTCAACCATATTTGAGTGATACGGTTAGAGACCTAAAGCATCGGGGTTGTGAAATAATTCAGGCCCCATTTCCACTAGGTGTAGAGGGAAGCACAAAATGGGTTTTAGCTGCAGCAGCTGCGTTTAAAATTAATGAACTAAAAGTTCATGAAGTAATTGCTCCTTTAGCTAATAGAGCTAGGCAGGCAATAGAAAAGCACAAAGAAATACTAAGAGGGAAAAAATTATTTCTTTTACCTGAATCACAGCTTGAAATTTCATTAGCAAGATTTTTACATAACGAATGTGAAATGGAACTCATTGAAGTTGGAACACCTTATTTAAATAGAGATTTAATGGAAGAGGAGCTTAATTTATTACCGGATAATACAAAAATTGTTGAGGGTCAGCATGTAGAAAAACAGCTTGATCGTGTAAGAGCTTCCAACCCTGACTTAGTAGTTTGCGGAATGGGTTTAGCAAATCCTTTGGAGGCAGAAGGGATTAGTACTAAATGGTCTATAGAAATGGTGTTTAGTCCTATACATGGAATTGATCAGGCGGCAGACTTGGCAGGGCTCTTCTCAAGGCCTTTAACAAGGAATCAAATACTCACCTCCAAATCATTAGCAACACATTAAATTATGGAATTAACTCTTTGGACATATGAAGGGCCTCCTCATGTAGGTGCAATGAGAGTTGCATCATCAATGAAAGATATTCATTATGTTCTCCATGCTCCTCAAGGAGATACTTATGCAGATCTTCTTTTCACAATGATTGAGAGAAGAGGCCAAAGACCACCTGTAACTTATACAACATTTCAGGCTAGAGACTTAGGAGGAGATACAGCAGAACTAGTTAAAAGGAATATTACTGAAGCAGTTGAGAGATTTAAACCAAAAACTCTTTTAGTAGGTGAAAGTTGTACTGCTGAACTAATACAAGATCAGCCAGGAGCTCTTGCTAAGGGTATGGGCTTTGATATCCCAATAGTGAACCTTGAACTTCCTGCCTATAGCAAAAAAGAAAACTGGGGTGCTTCAGAAACCTTTTATCAAATAATAAGAACTCTTTTGAAAGATAAGGTAAACGAAATTGAAAAGATTAATCCTAAAAGATGGATGTCTTTAGGTCGAAGACCTAAAGTAAATATATTAGGTCCTACTTTATTAGGATTTAGGTGCAGAGATGATGTAATCGAGATTCAACGTATACTTTCAGAGCAAGGTATTGATACTAATGTTGTTGCACCGCTCGGTTCAAGTCCAGATGATATTGCAAGATTAACTGATGCTGATATTAATATTTGCCTTTATCACGAGATTGCTGAGACTTCCTGTGAATGGCTTAAGCGTAATTGCGGAATGGAATATACAACTACCATCCCAATTGGTATAAAAAATACAATTAGTTTTATTAACGAAGTTCATGAAAAACTTGACCTTCCATTAACGAATCAAGAGGAACTAGAGCACAAGTCAAAACTCCCATGGTACTCAAAGTCTGTTGACTCAAATTACTTGACGGGGAAAAGGGTTTTTATTTTTGGTGACGGTACTCATGCTATCGCAGCTGCCAAAATTGCCAAAGATGAATTAGGTTTTGACGTAGTAGGATTGGGAACTTACAGCAGAGAAATGGCAAGGCAAGTAAGAGCCGCAGCAAAGGATTTAAATATAGAAGCATTAATTACTAATAGCTACCTAGAAGTAGAAGATGCAATGAAAAAAGCATCCCCCGAATTAGTTTTAGGGACCCAAATGGAAAGACACAGCGCAAAAAGACTTGGTATCCCATGCTCAGTAATTAGTACTCCAATGCATGTTCAAGATGTTCCTGCAAGATATAGCCCTCAAATGGGATGGGAAGGAGCAAATGTGATTTTTGACGACTGGGTTCACCCTCTAATGATGGGTCTTGAAGAACATCTTATTGATATGTTCAAACATGACTTTGAATTTGTTGATGGCCATCAAAGTCATCTTGGTCATACCGCAACAAAGGGTCCTGAGAATAAAGAAGATGAGCATGCTCGAACTAATAACAGTACTCAAAAGAAGGGAACTGTAATTTGGACAGACTCTGGAAGAGCCGAACTTACAAAAGTTCCATTTTTTGTAAGAGGTAAAGTTAAATCAAATACTGAGAAATATGCTCTTTCAAAAGGTCTTCCCGAAATTAGCGACGAGACCCTCTACGATGCAAAAGCCTATTTCAATTAATCCTTATAAATAAATTATTATTCTAACATGAGTGTTTTCACTCATAATAACAATGGTAATCGCGGAATATCTAGTTATAAACATATATCTTGTATCTTTAATCTTAATAAATAACTATTTGTTGAGAAATACATTTCTAGAGCCATATTCCTGCAAGAATGTACTTATTAACGTGTTAATTTCAGCTTTAAATGACAAGTACAATAAATAAACCTCTTGATGGAGAAGGCAGTGTTCAAGTCAAGCAAGATCCAAAAGTAAATATTGAAGAAGGAGCATTAGTAATCGCTGTATATGGCAAAGGGGGTATAGGTAAATCAACAACGTCTTCCAACCTTTCAGCAGCATTTTCAAAATTAGGTAAAAAGGTTTTACAAATAGGATGTGATCCCAAGCACGATAGTACTTTTACTCTTACTCACAAGATGGTTCCCACTGTCATTGATATTTTGGAGGAAGTAGATTTTCATAGTGAGGAATTAAGGCCTACTGACTTTATGTTTGAAGGTTTTAATGGAGTAATGTGCGTCGAGAGTGGAGGTCCTCCAGCTGGTACAGGCTGTGGTGGATATGTAACAGGACAAACAGTAAAGCTCTTAAAAGAGCATCATTTACTAGAGGACACCGATGTAGTTATTTTCGATGTCTTGGGTGATGTCGTTTGCGGAGGTTTTGCTGCTCCCTTACAGCACGCTAATTACTGCCTAATTGTTACGGCTAATGACTTTGATTCAATATTTGCAATGAATAGAATTGTTTCTGCAATTCAAGCAAAAGCAAAAAATTATAAAGTCCGATTAGGTGGAGTAGTGGCAAATAGATCCAAAGATACCGATCAAATTGATAAGTTCAATAATAGAACTGGTTTAAGAACTATGGCTCACTTTAAAGATGTAGATGCCATTAGAAGATCAAGGCTTAAAAAGTGTACGATTTTTGAAATGGAACCAACTGAAGATGTGGTTGAGGTGCAAAATGAATATTTATCTCTCGCTAAAAATATGTTAGAAAATGTGGAACCACTTGAAGGTACTCCACTAAAAGATAGAGAAATTTTTGATTTATTAGGATTTGATTAACTACCTAATCTAATCCAACCAATTTTCTAGTTAATTCATAAGTTTGTCTTGAAATATTTGAATCAATAATTCTCTTAGACAATTTTTGAGAAAAAGCTTTTCTCCCTAACTTTTGGCGATTTCCCCAACTCCAATGAACTGCCGGCTTAGCATATTCTTTAAGCGTAGCTACTTGAGCGACTCTTTCTCCAGCTAATCTTTGAGATACATATCCTTTTGTGATGAATTTTTGAAAGATTGGGAATAAAAACCTAAAAAGCCATGGGGTATCCCTAAAGAGTTTTGTATCGGCCACACATCCTGGGTAAAGGGAATTAATAATTATTCTTTCTTTAGGATATTTTTTTGATAATTCTTGTACTGTTACCATATTGCACAGTTTGCTATCTTTATAGGCTTTCCCGGGTTTAAAATTTTTTCCATTTGCCATGCTAATTGGAGATAAAAATCCGTTTTTAAATCCAGATAAATTACCAAGATCAGCTGGAGCAGGTATAGGAATTCTTCCGCCTAGTTCTGAATAATTTGCAGTAACAGTTCCTAATACTGTTATTCTTGGTTTGAATTTAATTGTTCTACCGTTTAAATCAATTTCTTTCTCAGAGGACAAAATATTATCAAGAAGAAGATTAATCAAGAGAAAATGACCAAAATGATTAACTGCCATAGAATTTTCAAATCCTTGGGGAGATCTTTCAGGTTTCCGTAATCTTGGCTTATAAACTGCAGCATTACAAATAATAGAATTTATGGGTTTTTGAAATTTTTTCAATATTTCATAACAACCATTTCTTACATCATCTAAATCAGCCAAATCAATTTCTATAAAATGAATATTTTTCATTTCGGAATCTGTTAAGGATTTCTGAGCTATTTCTACTGCCCTTTTATTTGAGCGATTTACCGCTATAACCTCCCATCCAAATCTCAACAAAGGTTTTAAGGTATTTAATCCTACTCCTGATGTTGTTCCTGTTATTAGAACTAAACCTTTAATACTCTTAACCACTAGCTATAAAAATAAAATGAAAAATTCGATAATTAAATGACTTTATAGTCACACTTATCAACGCCATATTACTCTGATTATGTCTCTGGTAATCATTTGATCTTGATCCTTCATAAATCTTTGCTCGCCTTCTAAAGAGATTAAATCATCAAATCTACGACTTAAATCATCAAACCTTGAATATTCATATAAATAAGAATTTTTAATCTCCCTCAATCTAGTTAATCTAACTTTTGAGCTATATCCAATTTTTAATAAACTCACTATTGCTAAAAGAGAAAAACAAACTTTTAACCCTAGAGAAACAGAGCTTACAAAATCTTCTTGTTCTTTATAGTCTATCTGCATAGCAAATGCTAAAGATCTTTTGTCCGTAGAGATACTTTTACGGAAATGTTTAGGAAATTATTTTTAATAAAATTACATAAAAGACTCCAGAAAAAAAGTCTTGTTTAATTAATAACATAAAGTTTTTTATAATCAAAATTAATTTTTTTATGTTCTAGCTAAACTTATGCCAAGCCTTAAAGCTAATACACCTGCATGCATTACAACAATAAGACCAAGTATTATTAAATTAATTGATTGAGATGGCTCCATAACAAATACATATTTATTTTCTATATTCTCTACCCAAAAGTGAAAAATTGATAGACTATTACAAAATCCTGTTACGTAATTAAATCATAAAATAATTTTGAGAGTAGATAATCAAGCTTTAATTATTCCCACAACGAAATTAACTGGAGTTGAACAAATGGCTCTAGATTTACATTTTTTAGAAAAAACTATTTCTACAGTTGAAATTCTTTTTACATTAAGGTTCTATCATTGGGAGGGAAATTGGATTTCTCTTGGTTATCATCAAAAAGTAATTCCACCTCATTGGGAAAAGCTATTAGAGAATGGCATCATTAAGGTAGTAAGAAGACCCTCAGGAGGCGGAGCAGTACTTCATTCTGGAGGGATCACATATGCTTTAACATTTAAAAAACCTTCTTATAAGATCTTTAGTTATGAGCTAGTAAATAATTGGTTAATTAAAAGTTTTAATGAATTAGGTTTAGATTTAAAAAGAGGGACTTTAAGAAAATCAATAATTAAAGAGAACTGTTTTGAATCATCTTATGTGTCTGATTTAGTTGATCAATATGGTTTTAAACGTATAGGAAGCGCCCAATACAGAAAGAAAGGGGCATTTCTTCAGCATGGGGAAATTCAACTTAACCCCCCAAGAGACTTGTGGTTCAGATTATTTGGAGAAGAGCCTCCCAAAAAAATTAATTTAAATCTTACTAATGACGAAATAATTAAATATTTGATTAATTCATTTTTAGATTCCAAGTCAAATCTAAAAATTGAAAAAATCTACTATAAAAAAGATGAGATTAAAGAATTATTGTGACTTGAATTTATTCAATTTCTCCTTTTTTTTTCATTAATTTTATAATCTTGGGTAATTGAATACCCAGTGGATACTGATCCTTATTATTAAATTTACTGATTAGATTGGAAGGTAAATTTAAACCTAATTTATTAAACACAAAATAACCAATTTTATTTCTGTCAATGATTCCTAGTGGTATATCAGCAGAATTGAGTACGAGTACTATACCTTCATTAGATTTCTCTATCTTTTCAATAGCTCTCCATAACTCAGTACTAAAATTGACACTCTCAAATTTCTTAATGGACTTTTTAAAATCCCCAACAAAAGTACGGTCCCATTTTTTTACTGAAACAGATTTTAAAATCTTTTCCTCAATATAGCCGTCCCATCTTCCACTATTAGTCAAAAACAAATATTTATCTTGTTTATCTTTTTTACTTTTAACCACATTATTTAACTGCACAAAATTTGAATTGAATTCTATTTTTCTTAATGGCTTAAATTTAAGTTCAGAAACTTTACTTAATTTTAAAATATTTTCAATTTTAAAAAATTGATTTTCAGACTTTGATGAATTAATACCAAATAATCCCAAAAAAGTAAGTAATAAACCATAGTAAAAATTGAAACTAAATAAACATATAATGCCTAGAAGAAAAACTAAAATTGATAATATTAAAGTTAATTTATTTAAAAAATTTCTTCCTTTATTTTTACTTCCTGAAAAATACCAAATAGTACTCTTTAACAAATTACCTCCATCTAAAGATCCAATAGGAATTAAGTTTAAAAAGCCTAGAAAAAGATTTAATATTGCTACTCTGTTCAATATATTTGTGAATATTTGTTCGTTGGATTCAGTAGGATTACTAATGAAAATAAGAATTAATGCCGTAGAAAAACATAATAAAGGCCTAACTATCGAGATTTTTATATTACCCAAAGCTGTTTGACAATCCTTTTCTATTTGCAAAACTGCCCCTAAGAAGTAAAAGGTAATATTTTTTATTTTTACTCCTTGATTTAACGAAACAAAAGTATGGAAGACCTCATGGAATATGATCGTGCTTAACAAAAAAAAAGAAGTTAAGAAACCAATTAACCAAGCTTCCTTAATATTATAAATTTCACCAGAAGTTAAATTAACTTGATTAGAAATACTCCATGAAAATAAAAAAAGGATTGCAAACCAGTAAGGATGTAATTTAAAGGGAATTCCCCTTATTTTAAAAATTTGCAAACTCCTCAAAAATAATCTCCGTTATATTTACAAATAATATTAATTCTACCTATAAGATAAAGATATGCTTGAGACCAAAACTTTAGTTAAAATTTGCGGAATAACTTCCATTGAACAAGCTGTTCATGTAGCCGAATTAGGAACTAATGCAATAGGTATCATTTCGGTGGATGAATCTCCAAGATATATTTCCCCAGAAAAGAAAAAAGTAATCTTCAAGACTTTAAAAGATTTATATCCAAATATTGAGAGAGTTTCAGTTGTAAAAAATAGTCCTATTGATTCAATTATTAAAGGGTTTTTAGGAGAACCCAACGAAACTATAATCCAACTCCATGGAGATGAGGATATTGATTATTGTCAAAAATTAAAAAAACGGATTCCAGACGTTGGCTTATGGAAAGCTTTTAGAATAAAAAATAAAAAAGATCTTGAAAAGATTAAACCTTATGAAAACTTTATAGATGCAATACTTTTAGATTCATGGAATAAAGAAACATATGGTGGTTCGGGAAAAAGAATAAAACAACAATATTTAGAAGATTTAAGTTTCAGTAAACCTTGGTGGATTGCAGGGGGCGTTTCCACAGAATGGATAGGTGAGATTTTAAAAAATATAAAACCAAATGGTATTGATATTTCGAGTAGTGTTGAAACCTCCCCAGGAATAAAAGATATTCATAAAGTTGGTTTAATTATTAAAGAAGTAAAAAAATACTAATTTTTAGTAATTATTATTAGAAGATTGTTGTCTTACTAGCTCAAAAAATTCTTGTTTTAGACTTATATCATGTCTAAAATCTCCTCTTACTACTGAATTTATCATGCTAGTATTCGGCTCTTTAACTCCTCTCCACTTCATACAGTAGTGTTGAGCTTTGACTATTATGCCTAGCCCCTTGGGTTCACATAGTTTTTCTATTTCATCTGCAAGAATCATTACTGCTTCTTCTTGTATATGTGGTCTGGAGAATACCCAATCTGCTACTCTAGCAAATTTAGAAAGCCCTATAACTTTACTACCTGGTTTAATTCCTATCCAACATTCTCCTAAAATTGGAACTAAATGATGAGAGCAAGCGGACCTCACTGTTATTGGTCCGACAGTATAAATTTCATCAAGGTTTTTATCATTTGGGAAACTTGTAACCTTTGGTTGTTCATGATATCTACCTTTAAAAACCTCGTTTAGGTACATTTTTGAGACTCTTTCTGCTGTCTCCTGAGTATTGTGGTCATTATCCACATCAATGACTAAAGACTTAAGTAAATCTTTAATTCTGGAAGCCACCTCCTTTTCTAGAACTTTTAGCTCACCAGGATTAATAAAGTCAGCGATATTATCATTTGCACTGAATCTTGTACCTTTGCTTTTAATACGATCCCTTATTATCTCGGAGACTAATTTATTAGTAATCTTTTCATCAATATTTTTAATATTATCGTTGGGTAATGTAGAAGTCATAAAATTCTAAACAGGAAATAGTATGCAAACTTGATTTACTGTAACTTTCTTGGGCTTATTTGCTTACACACTATATCACATTCTTATGTTTAATCGGGTTCTTCAATCCCTAAAAAAAATCACTTTATCGTTATTGCGACTTGATAAACTGGGGTCAAAAAGCACCTCCTGCAGGCATAAGTGTTAAGTCTTCAATTAATTGTGATTTTGGTTGTTCAGCAATATATAAAATTGTATTTGAGACATTAGTAGAAGAAAGCATAGATGATCTATCGAAATCTGATTTTATTGATTCCGTCTCCCAAAGAGGTGTATTAACTGAACCTAAAGTAATTGTGCAGGCTCTTATCGAGTTAGATCTCTCTTCTTCTCTAAGACACTTTGTAAACATCGCTAGAGCAGATTTTGATACGCAATAAGCACCCCACTTAGGGAAAGCATTATAAGAAGCATGACTGCTGACATTAATAATCAAGCCTCCATTTTTTCTCATTTTGGGGATAATTAAACTACATATTTGAAATATACTTGTGAGGTTAATTTGAATTATTTCTTGCCATTTTGTCAAAGGCATTTCAACTAAATTCCCATTAAAAGCACATCCAGCATTATTTATTAAAACGGAAGGGCAGCCATATTTTTTTATTGATTCATTAATTGAATTATCTATTTCATTTGCATTAGATAAATTGCACTTTACAAGATTAATTGTTGACCCTGTATCTGATAGTTCATCTCTTAGTCTTTCCAACATCTCTAAATCTCTTGCGAGTAAAATTAAATCCCAACCAGCATTTGCGAAAGTTACTGCTGTAGCTCTCCCAATACCTTTAGTGGCTCCTGTAATATATGCTAATTTCAATTTATTCTTTTATTTGAGGTAATTCTTCATGGATTTCTTCAAAATTATTTGATTCAATAAATTTTCCCAAAACCCTGAATTTTGAATATCTTTGTTCTAAAAGTTCCTCTTTATTCAATCCCAATAATTCATTAAGGTGCTTCTCAATAGCACCTTTTAGAGTATTCCCAGCCTCTATAGGAGACCAGTTATTACCACCTGCTGGTTCTGATAAGACTTCATCTATTACACCTAATTCAAGAAGATCTTTTCCAGTTATTTTTAACGCAGTTGCAGCTTCAGAAGCTTTTGCAGCATCTCTCCACAGGATTGAGGCACATGCTTCTGGACTAGCAACAGTATAAACACTATGTTCAAACATCAATAGCCTATCAGCTACCCCAATTCCGAGAGCCCCACCAGACCCCCCTTCGCCGATAATAGTAGCAATTATTGGGACTCTAAAACCAAACATTTCTCTTAGGTTTCTAGCGATAGCTTCTCCTTGACCTTGTTCTTCTGCAGAAAGACCAGCGTATGCCCCAGGGGTATCAATAAAAGTAAGAATAGGCAATGAGAATCTATCAGCATGCTGCATTAACCTTAAAGCTTTTCTATACCCTCCCGGCTTTGCCATTCCAAAGTTTCTAACTACATTTTCCTTTGTATCTCTTCCTTTCTGATGACCTAATAAAAGAACAGGTTGATTATTTACCGAACCTAAACCTCCAATTAAAGCCATATCATCTCCTCCATTTCTGTCTCCATGTAACTCAATCCAATCATCACAAAACATTTGAATAAAATCTAAAGTACTTGGTCTTTGTGGATGTCTAGCTACTTGTATTTTCTGAGCAGGTGTTAGAGATCTAAAAATTTCCTCTCTTCTTCTTGTGGCAAGTGTTTCTAGTTGTAGTAATTGTTGACTAACATCTACTTCTGAATCTCTTGCTAATTCTCTTATTTGCTCTATTTGCTTTTCAAGCTCTACAAGAGGTTTTTCAAAATCAAGAAGATAACGTCTTGGCATAATTCAAACCGCTAATACTTTTGGATGCTTATCTAGGCCAATTGCAGAGAAGCCATGCTTTACAGAAGCAGCTCCAATAAACTCCATTTTCTCTAGAGATATATTATTTCTTCCCCAGCTAAAGTTTGTATGACATTTTTCAAATTCTAAAATCATTGCTTCTGCAAAACATGCAAACATTTCTCTCTGGGGATTTTGCATTTCAGCCAGTTCCATCATATTCCAACCTATATCATTGAAGAATCTTACTATACCTCCTTTTACAACATGTATATTATTTCCTTGAAATTTTTCATCTAGATTCTTTGGATAACCTCCATCAATCATTAAACATGGTTGTTTAAGATTATTGGCATCGATTTCCATGGTCTTTGGCATACTTGCTACCCATACAACAATATCTGCTTCAGGCAATGCTTCATCTAGATTTTTGATAGTTCCACCATCTAATTCTTTTTGCAAATAATTCAAAGGTTCCTTTTGCCTAGCTACCAGAAGAAGTTCCCCAATACCTGTTTTATTAATTAACCAACGACAAACAGCACTGCCTATATCACCAGTAGCACCAACTACAGCAACTGTTGCACTTTTAAGATCAATTCCTATTTTAGGAGCATTCATCTCTAATTGCCTGCAAATAACCCACGCAGTATGAGTATTACCAGTTGTAAACCTTTCCCACTCTAGTGAAGTGTTTCTAATCTGCTTATGTTGAAGGAGATTAAAATTTTCAAAGATGATAGAAGTGAACCCTCCCAAAGCGGTAATGTTAATACCTTTTTTTTGAGCTAATTCCATTGCATTTAATACTTTTCTTCTTGCCGTTTTAAATCTTGAAAGCATTTCAGGAACGAAACATGAATCAATATAAGAACCTTCAATTGATATGCCAGTAGCACTTTTAACCTCTACATTCTCAACTAGTTGGGGTGGTGCTGTGCACCAAACATCCAAATCACCATCTGCAATATGATCAAAGCCCAATAATGAAGCCTTTCTTTTTGCATCTTCAAAACTAGTTGAATGACCTATAAGCCCAAACATTGAATAACTTATTAATGGAATCTTTATATTGATATGAACAATAGCACAGAGCTATTAACTAAATAGATAAAAATTATTTTTGAATAGACTAATTAAATTTATAAAAAAATTAAACTATGGCAGCCATTGCCATTCTTGCAATTTCTCTATTATCTAGACCTATTTCAAGGAGCGTATCTTGATAGGCAATCATGAATTCTTCCATTAATTCTTCCCTATCCATAGCTAGTACTGAAGCATCTTCAGCGACTTGATCTAACATTTTCTTAATTAATGGAAGGTTAACCTTATTCGCATCCATTAGCTCTTCTTTACAAGTCGCTAAATTTTCTTTTAGCCATTCTTGTCCATAATTTAAATGAAGATATTCATCTTTAACAACACCCTGGGTAATTTTTTTCGCAAAAGGATCAGCAACTCTTATATAGACATGATATGCAGAGATAGCAAATGCTTCAATTAAAATTGCCTGTATCAATAAACACGTAGTTGTCTTGCCCTTCGATAACGCAACTTGAAAATTACCATGTAATTTGGAAAAGAATTCTTTAGCAAAAATCATGTCAGCTTGAACACCTAGATTTCTTCCGCATGCAGTAAAGCCTCTTTTGTGCTTAAGCTCCATTTTCGCTAGTTTAGTTAGTTCTTCTAATTCGTTAGGAATTAATGTTGCTAAGGAAATATAATTATCGTGAGCCTCTTGTTCACCTTCAATAACTATTGCATTTATTCTACTGTAAGCGTCCTTATAAGAATCAGTAGTAAAGTCAGGTAAATCAATAGAATTTTGATCGATTGAATTTTCTAAACTAGTTTTTTTATTAGATTCGAGTGTTTGCATGTCAGTAATCTTTAGCTCATTATGCCTAAGTTTTACATAATTATAGTGAGATTATTTAAATATGATGAAAATAGTTTCAATTGTTAAACGATATTATTAAATTAATATTGATTATTTAACTTAAATTAGGCCAGTCTGATTTCATAAGATTCATAATTAATTTAAACCAATGATTTATTAATAAGTTCTTTAAACTATTTCCTAGCTCTTGATTTGAACCTTTACTATCCCCTATAACTCCAGATTTACTTAGATCTTCTGTAAACCAAGCAGTTGGAGCATTTCCCTCCAAACTCCAACCCTCTGGAATTTGCGTTTCACCAATTTCACAAGGTCTTTCATCTCCCACAAGTTCAGATTTTAAAGCCATCATCAAACTAGTTTCTGCTAAAGATGCATGTAATCCATTCTCAATTTCATTTTTTGTTAACAGTTCACTTAACCCATGAACTCCACTCCATAAAAAACAAGGGAAGATTGAAAGTTTGGGAGCAACACTTCTTAACTCTCTGGCTGCGGTGTTAAGTAAAGAAATTTGACCTCCATGTGCATTTATTAATATCAATCTTTTAAATCCCATATCCGCTAATTGGACTCCAACTTCTTTTATCAATGAGGTTATTAAATTGGAAGAAAGAGATATCGTTCCATCAAATCCCTTATGTTCTGGAGAAAAACCTAGATATTGAGTTGGAAGTTTTTTTATAGGCGTATCAGACGGAATTAATTTTAAAACTTCGCAAATTATCTCATCAACAAAAATACTATCTGTTGCCAAAGGTAAATGAGGACCATGTTGTTCTACCGCTCCAAATGGCCAGATAATTGTTGATCTTATATCTTTTGAAATATTTTTTACTTCAGGCCATGATAAATACTCAAATTCGCTAGGTATTGATTTAAAGTTCATTATTTTTAATTGTGAGTACTAACATTTAGAATAAGTTAATATTAAATTACTCTTATTTTACCTATGAAGGGAGTTAGTGATAAAGATGCCCAAAATAATAAAAAAATTAAGGGCGACAAAAACAATTTCAAGAAGCCACTTCAGGTTCTTCACATAAGCAAAAGGGATACTATTAGTAAGAAAGAAGAAGTAGTTGATGACAATCAAAATGCTACAAAAGAAGTCAATACTGACATCAGTGCTATAAAGCCTAAAATTATTGAAGCCTCAATAAATGAAGTAAAAGAAAGTTATTCCAGTAATATTAACTTTGAAAATTTAAGTTATAAGGAGTTAGAAAAACCTTTAACTTTACAAGATGAAGATGAAGATTTCATCATAGAAAGAAAAGTTGATGAATTTGATTTTGACGAAAGTGCCTTTTTAGAAGCGTTGAACGAGAATGAGCCGATAGGTGCAACAGGAGAGACAATTAAGGGAAAAGTAATTGCAGTAGAAAGTGATGGTTTGTATATAGACATTGGTGGTAAAGCACCTGGTTTCATGCCAAAAAAAGAATGTGGATTAGGAGTAATTACAAATTTCAAAGAAAAATATACCATTGGTTTAGAAATGGAAGTTTTAGTAATAAAGGAACAAAATGCTGATGGTATGGTCACAGTAAGTGCACGAGCATTAATTCTTAGACAAAGTTGGGAAAAAGTGGCAAGTTCTGCGAAAAATGGAGAATTAATACAAGTTACAATTAATGGTTTTAATAGAGGAGGACTTACTTGCGATGTTGATGGCTTAAGAGGATTTATCCCACGTTCGCAACTTGAAAATGGTCAAGATTATCAATCTTTAGTTAGTAAAAATTTAAAAGTTGCATTTTTAGAAGTAAATCCAGAGACACGGAAACTTGTTTTATCAGAAAAAAAAGCACTATTAGTTTCTAAATTTGCAGATCTAAAATTAGGACAATTAATTGAGGGTGAAGTTTTAGCCATAAAACCATATGGCTTTTTTGTTGATTTAGGAGGGGCAAGCGGGCTTCTTCATCAATCCTCCATAACAAATGGATCCATCCGAAATTTAAGAGAAATTTTCGTTGAGGGTGAGGTTATAAAGGCACTAATAACAGAAATTGACTTAGAAAGAGGAAGAATTGGTTTAAATACAGCCTTATTAGAAAACAACCCTGGAGAATTAATCATTGATAAAGAAAAAGTTATGATTGAAGCCTCTGAAAGGTCTCTGAAAACTAAGTCACTTTTCGATAAAAAAGATTTAGAAAAATGACCATCAATGAAAAAATAATTTTGAATAAAGAACTTAAAATATCAGATTGGGAGTTGGACTTTTATTCAAGGCCAATTATCGAACAAAATGGTAAAAAAAGATGGGAATTAATTATTTCATCTTCAAAAAACTTTAAAACAGAGGATATTTTTTTATGGAATAAAATATGTCCCGCAAACGAGGTTAATTCAATATGGCTTACAAAAGCTTTAAATGAAGCTCTGCAAGATGCAGAAAGAAAAGGTTGGGCAAAGCCATCAAAAATAAGATTTTGGAGAGCATCAATGAAATCAATAATTAAGAAATCTATTGAGAATATAGGGGTTGAAGCTCTCGTAAGCAGAAGGACATACGAATTATTTGACAGAATCTCATTTCTCGAACAAGAGGTTTACCCTCTAGAAAATGGATATGTCAGAGGAGTATTAGCTCCAACCTTTACCTCTAATATTCTTAATGATCCTAAACCTTTGCCTGAGGCCGTGAGAGGTGATGCATTAACAATCTCTGAAATATCTATAGAGGAATTAAAATTAGCTAAAAATTGGCCTATTGAATTTGGAGATATTTTCCCAATCCAGAGTTCAATAAAAAATGAAAACTTAGTACCTGGCCTTAGACTTTTTAGTAAAGACAGATCACTTGCTCTTGCCGCTTGGTTTAGTAGTTTAGAGCCTGTCAAGCTGCTAATAAAACATAATCAACTTATACTTGAAGCCTCAGAAGATGATAAATGGTTAGTAACAGATTTACAAGAAAAAGATGCCAAGGTATTAAATGATAAATTCACTCAAACTAAAAAAGATTCTTATGGTTATCAGTTTATATCCATACAATCAACTCCATTTATTGAAAAATTTGCTGGTTTTTGGATTTTAAAAGATATTGAACTAATTTCATAAGGCTAATATCATGTCTTTTAGCCAAAAATATTTTCAAGAAAATGAGTTTGCGATAAAAGACAAAAAATTAAAATATTATTTATCTCCTACTCTTCTTGAAAATAACTTTAAACATGGTTTTTTTACCAAAACGAGTTCTGAAATCAATCTTTCACTTTTATCAAATCGTCTTAATTTAAACAATAAGAATTGCGTTTTAAATCAAATACACGGCAATCAAATAGTTGTCGGATCAAAGACTCAAGAGAAGGAAAGAGTAGAGGCTGATGGAATAGTTTCTGATAAACAAAATCAAAATTTATGGATATACACCGCAGATTGTATGCCTATTTTATTTGCTGACAAGAAGAAAAGACTTGTTGCTGCAATACATTGCGGAAGAAAGGGGTTAGAAAACAAAATAATAAAAAAACTCATCAAAATCTTTTATGATAAAGGATGTTCAAAAGAAGATATGCTTGTCGCAATAGGTCCATCAATATCAGAAAAAAATTATCTAATTGATAATAAAACTCTTCAAAATTTTCATAAAAAAGCTGCTTCTAAAGAATCAATTTCATTTTCAAATTCTATGGAGATATCACTAAAATCAAAAGAGTCAGTAAAATCACAAAAAAACGATTTAATTCCTTTAAATATTAAAAAGTATGCTCATATTGAACTTTTAAAAGAAAATATATCCAATAAAAATATTGATATCTCTAACTTATGCACATATGAATCAAATCATTACTTTCATTCTTGGAGAAGAACTAAAACATATTTACGGCAATGGAATTTTATAAGTTCTTAGCAAATTTTAATTTTGACAGGTCTCCTTTGATAAATTTTTTGCAATTAATAAATCTGACATTTCTTTAGTTTCATTAATATCAAAAACCTTAGCTATTAATATATTTTCTTTGAAACCAACAGGTTTTATTTTAACTTTACTTCCTCTCGGAAATTCTTTCTTAAGTAGGTTTAAAGCAATTTTTTCATCGTCTTCATTGTTAATTTCTACACAAAATAATTTGATTGGAAGATCTCTATTTTGATCTCCTACTAAAATACTACTTGAGTTATTTATCTGAAGAATTTCGGCAGAATAAGTTCTAATTGGATACAAAACAACTAGAAGAAAAATAATTAAAGAAGTTATTTTTTTCAATTTAGGTATCTATATTAATTCAGTTAATAATTTTTATTTTGTATATTTGTAAAAAATCAGCTTTCACTGTTCACGTAACCCACCATTTGAGCATTACTTTTACCTGGAGGAACCATTGGATAGCAATTTTCACCTCTCCTCACTCGTACATTAATTAAGGCTGGCCCATCAAAATCTAAAGCAGATTTAAACTCATTTAATAATTGTTTCCTCTCTGAAATCAAGAACCCTTTTACTCCAAACGATTCCGCGAGTTTAACGAAATCAGGTTCTCCACAACTCATATCAGAGGAGGAGTACCTTTCATCATAAAAGCTTTCTTGCCACTGTCTTACCATCCCCTGCCAGCGATTATTTATGATCACTAATTTAATATTTAAACCATATTGAGATAAAGTACCCAATTCTTGTATGTTCATCAAAACACTTGCATCTCCAGCTATGCAGATAACCTCCTCGTTAGGCAGAGCAGCTTTTACTCCCATGGCTGCAGGCAATCCAAAGCCCATCGTTCCCAAACCAGCACTACTTATCCATCTTCTCGGAGCATTTCTTAGATACTGAGCAGCCCACATTTGATGTTGACCTACATCAGTTGTGATGAAGGCTTCAGGAGAAAAATCCCTTACTTTCAAAAGAACTTCTTGAGGATAAATTTCACCTTCTTCTGGAGGA
This sequence comes from Prochlorococcus sp. AG-670-O17, assembly GCA_003211315.1. GTDB lineage: Bacteria > Cyanobacteriota > Cyanobacteriia > PCC-6307 > Cyanobiaceae > Prochlorococcus_A. The sequence continues at coordinate 18,016 of QCTC01000009.1, forward strand.
ACAAATAAAGGATGCTTATTTTTCCAAAAATTAATTTTTTCTAGCCAATTTTTTGTATTGCAGGAGGTTTTATTAAAAAAAGATTTTTCATTAATTTTGGAAAGAGCTTTAGCTACATCCGAAACAATAGCAACATCAACACGTCTATTTTTATTAACTTCTGCAGGATCGATATCAATATGAATAACCTTTGCAGATGGGGCGAATGTATCTAATTTCCCCGTAACCCTATCATCAAATCTCGCACCTACAGCAATCAAAAGATCGCATTCCGTGACTGCAAAGTTAGCATATGCGGTTCCATGCATTCCCAACATTCCAACTGATAAGTCATCCCTTTCGTCAAAGACCCCTTTTCCCATTAACGTAGTGGTTACTGGAATTTGATAATTATTAGCTAAGGTTTCTACTTGCTCATGAGCACCTGAAGATATTGCTCCACCTCCTACATATAACAAAGGTCTTGAAGATTCTTGAATCAATTCAATAGCCTGGTTGATATCAGAGTCGTTAATTTCTCCATTCCTTTTAAAACCCTTAGGAATAATCTCACCAGGTAAAATTCTTTCATAATTAAAGAATTCTTGACCCACATCTTTTGGTATATCAATTAAAACTGGGCCAGGTCTTCCAGAAGAAGCAATAAAAAACGCCTCTGAAACTACTTTTGCTATATCAGATGGATCTCTTACAACCCATGAATGTTTAACGATAGGGAGTGTAATTCCAAAAATATCAGTCTCTTGAAAAGCATCTGTTCCTATAGCAGGTCTTGGAACTTGGCCAGTAACTACTACCAATGGAACTGAATCCATTTGAGCTGTAGCAATACCAGTTACTAAATTCGTAGCCCCTGGACCTGAAGTCCCAAAACAAACACCTACCTCACCTGTTGACCTGGCATATCCATCTGCAGCATGGGATCCTCCCTGCTCATGTCTTACCATGTAATGTTTTAACCATCCATCATTTTCTGCTTTATGTACTGCATCATAAATGGGAAGTATGGCGCCGCCTGGATATCCAAATATCACTTTTACATCATGAACTTTTAGTGAATCCATTAGTGCTTCAGCACCTGTAATCCATATGGGGTAATTTTTTTCTGAATCATCTTTTGATAAAGATGTCGAGGTAAGCGTCACTAAAGAAAATAAATCTATCTAAATAATAAACTTAATTAAAAAATATTGCCCATTTTGGAAATGTAATGTCAAAGATTACTTAGAAATTTAATTGCTCTTGATATAGTTTTAGATCTTTTTTTTAATAATATTAAATTTATAAAATCCCTAATTTATGAAGAGGCCCAGAACCTGAGATAAGTTCAATAAAAAGTATAAGGAATACGATCATAGCAACCCTTCCGTTCCAAACTTCTGAACTATTATTCCAACCCCATTGCCATTTTTCCTGAGGGTATAATTTAACTTTCTCAGGTAATTCAGAAGCTTTCTCTATATTAATTATCGGTCCTTCTAGGCAAGAAACAACTAGATCACTTAAACCCTCAATAAATGTAGGATGTGTATTTAATGCTTTTACCCTTCTGAAATTAACAATGCCTGCTTTCTCAGCAATTTCTTTATATTCAATATCAATTTCCTGTAAAGTTTCAATATGTTCTCCTACGAAACTTATAGGAACTACAATTAAATCATTAACTTTAGCTTTGCCAAGATCTGTCAAAACTTCTTCTGTGTACGGTTTTAACCATTCAACTGGACCTACCCTACTTTGATAAGACAGAGTGTAGGGATTGGTATGACCTAAATATTTTTCAAGTTCATCAATAATTAGTAGTGAACAATCTTCTATTTGTTCTTTATATGGATCTCCTGCTTCCTCCACATAACTTTTCGGAACCCCATGAGCTGTAAAAAAGATATGTGCACTATCAGGCGATTCACAGAGTGAAATTTGTTCCGAAATGAGCTCAACCATGGATTTTAAGTAACCTGATTGACTAAACCAACTCCTTACACATCTCATTGGTATCTTTTTAAACTCAGAATCAGAGTCTCTTAATTTTTTTAATTCTCTAAAGCTCGAACCACTTGTACTTATAGAAAAGTGTGGGTACAGAGGCAATACGACAATTTGATCTACCCCGTCTGCTTTCATATCAGCGATAGCTGATTCCGTGAAAGGATGCCAGTATCTCATAGCTATATAAGTTGTTACATTTAGACCTTTATCTCTTAATTTGCTTTGTAATTCTCTAGCTTGTTGTTCCGTAATCCTTCTAATAGGAGATCCCCCACCTATTGAAAGGTAAGCCTGTTGTGAAGTAGTACTTCTAAGTGTACTTATTAACCATGCTAAAGGTTTCTGAAATGCTGGGACGGGAAGCCTAATTATTTCAGGATCAGAAAATAAATTATATAAAAATGGACCTACATCTGTAATCCTTTCAGGGCCGCCAAGATTCATTAATAAGACGCCTACTTTTTCCATTTAAATTTTATGGAGATTGAAAATAAACATTGGGAACGTCATTATAAATGTAATTATATAAGTTAATGAACGTAATTCAGGAAATTAATAATGTCAATGATAAATTTGCTACTGAAGGAAGCAAACTTAGAATTGAAAAAAGAGGAGAGAAATTAAACATTAGAGGTTCACTACCTTCAAAAAATAATAAAAATGACTTTACGGTTCAACGAATATCTCTTGGACTCAAAGCGGATTTTAATGGCTTAGAAGAAGCCAAGAAAAAATTACAATTGATAACTTTGCAATTAGAGTTAAATCAATTTGATTGGATCAATTGGGTAAAAAATTCTGATAGAAAGGAAATAAAAGAAGAATTTAAATTTTTAACTAGACTTAATGATTTTGAGAAATATTTTTTTAGGGAGAATAAAAACAAATACTTAACAAGCACTCGAAAAACAACTTGGAGAAGCTCTTATAAGCCCTACATTAATAGAATGATATCCATCCAAAATGATACGAATACTGAAAATTTAGATAATCTTTTTACAACCACATTAAAAACTTATAAAGAGGGGAGCAGAAGCAGAAAACAATGCGCGACTTCCCTGGGTGTTTTGGCAAAATTTTTAGAACATAAACTTCCTGAAGATTGGAAATTAATGGCTAAAGGATATGGTCTAAATAAAGCAAGCTTTAGGGATCTTCCTACTGACGAGATAATTGAAAATCTATGGGAAAACATACCAAACAAATCATGGAAATATGTTTTCGGGCTTATGGCTACATATGGGTTAAGAAATCATGAAGTATTTTTTTGTGACTTAAGCTCATTAACTAATTCTGGAGACAAAATCATTAGAGTTTTGCCTACTACAAAAACTGGCGAACATCAGGTTTGGCCTTTTCATCCTAAATGGATAGATAAATTTGAACTTTGTAAATTAGGCAATGATCCAGAATTACTTCCAAAAATCAATAGAGATCTTAGAGTTACAACTTTGCAAAATATTGGAAAAAAAATAACTGATCAATTTAAACGTTATTCACTTAAAATCAAACCTTATGATCTAAGACATGCTTGGGCTGTTAGGACGATTTTCTATGATCTTCCTGATACAGTTGCCGCAAGAATGATGGGACATTCCGTCAGCCTACATACTCAAACGTACCATCACTGGATAACAAAACGAGATCAACAACAAGCTGTTAATAATGCACTTTCAAAATATAAAAAACGTGAAGTTTTTTAATCACTATAATCTGAGTTAAAAGTTATTTTATGGCAGATAAGACACAACCCTCTTCAAGGAATTTAACTAGTCTTGATATTCAGGCTAAAGAACTTGGGATAGGAGGAAATTCATCTCCTGAAACAGATGAGAGTCTTTATAAAAAAAGAATGCAAAAAAGAAAAGAAGTGCAATCAAAGAGATTACAAGTAAGGAAGACAAAAAAAGGTTTATTAATTGTTTTTACTGGAAATGGGAAAGGGAAAACAACTGCCTCTTTGGGCATGGCGTTAAGAACTATTGGACATGGTCATAAAGTTGCAATTATTCAATTTATTAAAGGTGGGTGGACTACTGGGGAAGAAAAAGCACTTAAAAATTTATCATCAAATATTTCATGGCATGCATTAGGAGAGGGATTTACTTGGGAAACACAAGATAGAGTAAGGGATGAGGAATTAGTTAAAGAAGCTTGGCAAGTTGCTAAGAGATTCATCAGGGATGAATCATATAAACTTGTAATTCTTGATGAAATAAATATCGCAACTAAACTTGGATATCTTTCTCCAGAAGAAATAATTAAGTTTATAAAAAGTCTGAATAACAGAAAAAATCACATAGTTTTAACTGGAAGAGGAGCTTCCGAATCAATCATTAATCAAGCTGATCTTGTAACAGAGATGAAATTAATTAGGCATCCTTTTAAAGAACAGGGAATAAAAGCTCAAGAGTGTGTGGAGTTTTAGAATTTTAATGGATTTTTAATTTGTTTTTCTGTTTTTCGATTGAGAATTGTTTAAAGACGCAAGCATTATTATCCTAAAAAAGAAATTCTGTATATTTACTTGCTAAGGTCATAAAAGTATGATTATTGAATGACTTACAAAAGAGTACTTTTAAAGCTTAGTGGTGAGGCACTAATGGGAGATAAACCGTACGGTATAGACCCTGCGATAGTTCAATCAATAGCTGAAGATGTTGAGAAAGTAATCGCAAATAAAGTTCAACTTGCAATAGTTGTTGGGGGCGGCAACATATTTAGAGGACTAAAAGGTTCTGCTGATGGTATGGACAGAGCTACTGCTGACTATGTAGGGATGTTAGCAACAGTGATGAATGCTATTTCCCTTCAAGATGGATTAGAAAGAGTTGGAGTTGAAACTAGAGTACAAACAGCAATAGAGATGCAAGAAATTGCCGAACCTTATATTAGAAGGAGAGCAATGAGACATTTAGAGAAAGGAAGAGTTGTAGTTTTTGGAGGTGGTTGTGGAAATCCATTTTTTACTACAGATACTACTGCTGCTTTGAGAGCCGCCGAAATAAATGCTGAAGTTGTTATGAAGGCAACAAAAGTTGATGGGGTTTATGATCGTGATCCCAATAAATTTAAAGAAGCAAAAAAGTACTCCTCTCTCACATATCAACAAGTTCTTAGTGATGAAATCGCAGTGATGGACAGTACTGCTATTGCTCTATGTAAAGATAATAATATTCCAATTATGGTTTTTGATATTTTTAAAAAAGGGAATATCTCCAGAGCTGTTGCCGGAGAGTCTATAGGCTCTTTAATAAGTTAAAACTTATTTAAGTTAATTATTTCTCATTATGAAAGAACAAGAAATTCAATCGAGTATGAACAAAAGTGTTGAAGCCACTCAAAGAAACTTTAATACTATTAGGACTGGGAGGGCTAACGCATCATTATTAGACAGAATTAGTGTTGAGTATTATGGAGCAGAAACCCCCATTAAATCACTTGCCTCAATATCAACTATAGATTCACAAACAATTTCAATACAACCATTTGATATTTCTTCCCTACAAACTATTGAAAAAGCAATCTCAGTTAGTGATTTAGGTATCACTCCAAACAATGATGGGAAGGTGATAAGAATAAATGTCCCACCATTAACTGAAGAAAGAAGAAAAGAGTTTTGCAAGTTAGCTTCTAAATACGCAGAGGAAGGTAAAGTAGCGCTAAGAAATATTAGAAGGGATGCTGTTGACAAAGAAAAAAAAGATGAGAAAGAAGGTTTAATATCAAAAGATGTATCAAGAGATAATCAATTAGAGATACAAAAATTTACTGACAAATATATTTCCTTAATAGAAACTAAATTATCTGAAAAGGAGAAAGAAATTCTAAAAGTTTGAAGGAATTTGACACTATAATTATTGGAGGAGGTCTCTCAGGATCTTCTACAGCACTTAACTTATCAAAGAAAGGCTATTCAGTTTTAATTATAGAGAAGAAGGCATCAGGAAATATAAAGCCCTGCGCAGGAGGGATGGCATCCTCAATGCAAAAATATCTCCCATTAGATATAGATGAATCAATAGAATCTAAAATCAGGAATGTTGAATTCAGATGGGAGTCATCTGATAATGTTGTTGCCGACCTTAGTGGTGAATCACCTTTTTGGATAATTAGAAGAGAAAAATTAGATAAATTATTACTTGATGAGGCTATAAAATATGGCGGTGAAATACTAAGACCAGTACAGGTTGAAAAAATAACGCAGCAAAATAAGACTTGGATAATAAAATGCAGCAATAAAGTTACATATAAATCTAAATTTCTTGTTATTGCCGACGGTTCACAATCTAAATGGGCTGGATATTTCAACTTAGGTCCAAGAAACCCAAAATTTGCCAATACTATCGCCTTGAGGTTAAAAGGATTAGGGAATATTCCTAAAGATTCAGTTAGATTTGAGTTTGGATTTGTTAAGTATGGATTTGCTTGGGCATTTCCATTAAAAGACAGTGTCAATATTGGCTTAGGCACTTTTATAAATAATAAACCTCTAGAAAATAAAGACCTCAATAATAAAGTAATAAAAAGTTTCGGATTTGAAGATTTATCTTTTAAGGTGGTTCATAAAAAACTAAGAATTTGGAATGGTCTAAACAAGCTCAATGGAGATAGAGTAATTGCGGTGGGGGATGCAGCCTCACTTTGCGATCCATTTTTGGCCGAAGGTATTAGACCTTCACTAATTAGTAGTTATTTTGCTGCAGAAAGTATTGACCATTGTTTGTCCAGAAATAATAATGATTTAAATAATTATTCAACAAAGATTAATAATGAATGGGGAAAATCCATGGCATGGGGAAAGAGAATTGCACAAATTTTTTATAGATTCCCAAGAACTGGATATCAATTAGGTGTCAAAAGGAAAACAGCCCCTCAACGTATTGCTCAAATATTATCTGGTCAAATGAATTATGAAGACATTGCGATGAGAGTTATCAAGAGACTTCTAACCAAAAGCAAAGATTAATTTTATGTTTTAATAAAAATTAAATCTAAGTTGTCGAAATTAATTTTTGATTATTAATTTCTGAGAGTCTTTTTATTAACAACTCTTCTAATTCTTCTATTGCTTTACTGAAGCCTGTTATTCCTTCACTAAGCTTCTCACTTGCCATTTGATCCTCTAACATACTTAATCTGAAGTCTTTCTCATCAAATTTATAGTCAATAGAATTCTTGGATTGAGTATCTTCATATAATTTTTTAATTAATTCACCTTCTTCTCTATTAAGTTCATCTAAAAATTTTGGCGCAATGGTTAGGAGGTCACATCCTGCTAGTTCTTTTATTTCATCTACGTTTCTAAAGCTGGCACCCATAACTTCAGTTTTAAATCCTTTTTCTTTAAAATAATTGTAGATTTTGGTCACTGATATAACACCCGGATCTTCATACCCTGAAAAGCTATCTTTGCCAGTTTTTGCTTTATGCCAATCCAATATTCGCCCTACGAAAGGCGAGATTAAGGTTATTTTTGCATTAGCGCATGCTACAGCTTGGCAGAAGTTAAAAAGTAAAGTTAAATTGCATTTAATACCTTCTTTTTCTAAAATTTCAGCTGCCTTAATTCCTTCCCAAGTTGAAGCGATCTTAATCAATATTCTTTCTTTATCTATTCCAAAACTTTTATAGTGATTTATTAACTTTCTAGCCTTTCTAACTGTTGCTTCAGTATCAAAACTTAGTCTTGCATCAACTTCTGTAGATACTCTTCCTGAAATAAGATTAAGAATCTCCTTGCCAAAAAATACTGAAACTTGATCAATAGTCTCTTTAATTAATTCACTTTCTGAAAAGCCGTCAGGTAAAGATTTTCTTGAGCTTTCCAAAGCTTGATCTATTAATTTTATGTAATCAGGATTCTTTGCCGCAGCCAATATTAGTGATGGATTAGTAGTGGCATCTCTAGGTTGAAACTTTTTAATCGCATCTAAGTCTCCAGTATCAGCAACAACAACAGTAATAGAAGATAATTGTTCTAAAATTGATTTCATGTCTAGATAATCATATATGCTTATACGTTAGCTTCAATTCCAAATGAAATCATTAAATAGTGAACGAATTAACTAAAAACCATAATAATTTCAGGGTTTTTTAACAATTTTTCTATTTTCTTCAATTTGAGGGGGTATTTTTTCAATAACAATTAGACTTTCGATAATTTCTTTTGCGATTGGCACCGCGACTGTTGAACCATAAGCGTATGCTTTAGAAGGTTCGTCAATAACCACAAGGACAACATACTTTGGATTATTAACAGGAAAAGTAGCTACGAAACTGCAAACTTTTTTATTGGTATATCTTCCTTTAACTGCCTTTAGAGAAGTTCCAGTTTTACCTCCAATTCTGTATCCATCAATTTTTGCTCCATTTCCACTGCCATTATCAACTACACTTTCCATCCATTCAAGAACCGTTTTTGATACCTCATCAGAAAAGATTTCTTTTGGAGAATAGTTTTTAAGTTGAGCTTTAAAATTTAAAGTAACATGAGGAATAACTTCACTCCCCCCATTAGCTAAAACAGCATGAAGTTGAGCTAATTTTAACGGAGAAATAGAAAACCCCTTTCCAAAAGATGCTACTGCTGGCTCAATTGACTGACTAACAAATATATCTTTTGACTTTAATTGACCAGCCGTAGATTCAAATAAATCTGTCTCCAGACTTTTACTTATCCCTAATTTATTAAGCCAATTCCAATATGTTTTAGGCGGCAAATTTTGCATTATTTTTACCATCCCTACATTACTTGAAACTTGTAAGACTTTTGGATAATCAATATAGCCATTTCCTTTCTTATCCCAATTCGAAAGACTCCATCCTCCAACATTAACCTTTCCATTATCTTCAACTAAACCTTCTTTTTGGATTACTTTTTCTTCTAGTGCTAAGGCTAGATTTATTGGTTTAAAAGTTGAACCAGGTTCGAATAAATCTTGCGAATACCAACCTCTAAAAACTTCGGAATCATAATCCCAATATTTATTTGGATCATAGGATGGAATGGATGCTAAGGATAAGATCTCTCCATTATTTACATTCATTACTATCGCAAAGCCTTTATTTGCATTCCACTTAATTACCTGTTTACTCAAAGCTTTAAAAGTAGCTTTCTGTAATCTTGAATCTATTGTTAAACCTAAACTCTCATAATCATTAATAAAATCTGTTGGGCCGGAATTATCTGGGAGAGGAGTTCCATCTCCTCCTTTCTTTATAAAATTACTTTTGTTAAGTACTTTGATTTGATTATCCAAATGCAGTTCTAAACCAGCTGAACCTTTATTCTCATAATTAACAAATCCAATAAGATTTGAATACAAATTACTTTGAGGATAATATCTTTTGGAATATTTAACGAGATCCAGACCACTAATATGAAGATTCCTTATCTTTTTTGCTTGATTCTCTGTTATTTCATCCAGCAATTCAATCCCTATGATTTTATTTTCAAATTTTGATAGAAGAAGTTCATCTTTTACATTTAAAATTGGCGACAATTTTTTAACCACTTCACTAATAGTCCTTAATCTATTATTTGAATCCCCTGGAAAGTTGAAGTATTTAGGATGAGCCCATAATTTGTAGAGAGGTTTATCATAAGCAATCAGTCTATTATTTCTATCTACAATTGATCTTCTCTTATTTAAAGAACTAATCTTAGTGAATTGTATTAATCTCGCTTTTTTTTGTAAGTCAGAGGCACTAAAAACTTGTAAATTTACTAACCTTCCAAATAATCCAAAAATCAATACCAAACAAAAAATATAAGTCACCTTAAACCTTTGGACGTTGAGAGGTACAAGATGAACGATTTTCTTATTTTTTTTCATTAATATCCTTTTTGAAATTTACTATCTTTTAATCCATCTTTAATAAATTTTATTGTTTTATTTAAATTATTTTTTTTATTCTTAGTAATTTGCTTTTCAAGGTAAATCAAATCTTTTGGTGTTGTTTTTTTAAAAGTATTAAGGGACTCAATCTCGTTAATGTAAAATTCTTCAGTCTTAGAAATGTAATCAATCAGATTATTATTATATGATCTTGTTTTGGCTAAATTTTTATATATGCTTGTCCATTTTCTTTGACTATTAAAAGAAAGAAAAGATAAGATAAAAATCAAAATTAATAAAGATATATTTACACTATCAAAAATTCTATGAATAAATTCTAAATTAAATAATTTTATTTTTTTTGAAGTTATTTTATTAGCAATGTAAGGGCTATTTTTTAAAGAATTTTCATTCTTATTTATATTCATCTCTTAGTATTGTTAGAAATATAAAAAGTGTTATAAATCAAATAACCATTTTTTAAATTAATTCGCAAGTAATGTAGTTAAATCTTTATGTTCTCAATAGAAATAAATTAAAAAAGGTCATCCCATTCCATAAAGAATGCATAATCACTGAAGATGATAATCTTCCTGATATAAGTCTTGTGGTTCCCAGTCCTATGCCTAAAACAAACAATGGGATCATTTCACTAACACTCAAATGAGCCAAAGCAAAAATAAAAGCAGAGATTGTAATACCTAAAATTATTCCGAATTCTCTTGATAAAATTGGTAGTAAAACTCCTCTGAAAATAACCTCCTCAAATATTGGGGCTAAAAATGTAGTTGTTAAAAATAAAAGAACAAATGAAACATAATTGTTACTATTTAAAACGATTTCAAGTAAAGGATTACTCCCATTTTGATTATCAACTAAAAGATTCATAATTAATGAAACCAGTAAAACAAAAGGAATTATCATTAAGAACCCATTAAATCCCTGAAAAAAAGAAACCTTTAACGGTAAAAATTTGAATTGAAAATAATCTTTTTTGAAAATAAATTTATTTTCAAAAGATTTTATTTGATAATAAATAATCAATAGAGGGGGAATTGCCATAAACACATATCCAAAAAATATTTTTAATGATTGTGTTAATTCGATTGATAGATTAGAGGCCACTAATTCAACTAAAGTGATTGAAAATAAAGGCGAAATAACTTCTCCTAAAACGACAAATCCTCCTGATATCAACAAGACCATATCTAACAAATCTAAATCTAAGGGTTTAAATTCTTTCCATTCAATTTTTCTTGAAACTAAAACACTCCATAATGTTCTTAGAACTAGAAAAGAGCCAAAAACTATTGTTAAAAGAGGTATTAATCTAATAGCTATTATTTTTAAAAACATTTTTTTTGAAAGTGTATTTGTTATTAATTGACTCTCATCAAAAGAAAATCTTTTGCTCATTAAATGGTATAGAAATCTATCCTCTTTAAATAAATCTAGTAAATTCCCATTAGGCTTATATTTATTATCTAGATTAATTTCACTTAAATTTTCTACTACTAATTTATAGTCTTTATTAACAAAGCTATTTAGATAATCTTTTTTAATATTTATCTCATTGTTGTTAGAAGAGATTATCCAAATCAATTTATTCCTTTCTGTTAATTCTTCAAATGAAATTTCAGAAAGGGAATTCTTAATATCTTCAATTGGATCACTAATAATAAAAAGATTTCTTAAATTATTTGGTATTGCAGGCAAAGCTAATTCTGTAATTTCTTTTTCTTTTTGACTAATATCAAAGTTAACTGATGGTCGACTAAGACTCTCTCTAAGCCCTTCTTGCCAAACAAAAAAAGTTATGACTAGAGAGATAAAAGCTATAAATAGTTTTGTCTTAGAGATATTTTTATTCATGTATTTAATAATAAAATATAAAACTTAATTTAGTTTTCATTGAAATTCCTAATAATCATATACTTATTTTTATCACGCCATGAGATGATAAAAATACTATAATTTATTAAATTTATATAATGAGCTTTAGATTAGTTTTAGTGAGGCATGGGCTTAGCAGTTTTAATGAAAAAGGCTTAGTTCAAGGTAGAACAGATGATTCATATTTAACCGATAAGGGTTACGAACAGGCACTTAAATCTGGTAATGCGTTATCAGGTATTAATTTCGACAAGATATATTCCTCTCCACTTGTAAGAGCGGCAGAGACGGCAAAGACAATTCAGAAAAACTTAAAAGGAGAAAATAATATTATTTATGATAAAAATTTATTAGAGGTTGATCTTGGTTCATGGTCTGGTTTAACTATTAATGAAATAAAAAACAAGTATCCAGAAGACTTTCTTCTTTGGAAAAATGATCCTGAAAATTTAAGTTTAGAAAATATTCATAATTCAACTTATAAACCAATCAAAGAACTATATGAGCAGGCAAATAAATTTATTAAAAGTATTTTAAAAATCTATTTAGAGAGAGAAGAGTCAAACATTTTAATAATTGGTCATAATGCGATTCTCAGATGTTTAATTCTATTATTAATTGGAAGACCTAAAAAAGGTTTTAGAAAAATAAAGTTAGATAATGCCTCTTTTTCAATCCTTAATATTATGAAGCAAAGAAATTCATATAAAACACAAATTGAATGTTTGAATCAAACTTCTCATCTGGATAAAAGAATTCCTGAGCAGATTGGAGACTCAAGAATATTTTTAGTTAGGCATGGTGAAACCAACTGGAATAAAGAGGGTCGTTTCCAAGGGCAAATAGATATTCCTTTAAATAATAATGGTAAAGATCAGGCTGGGAAGGCCTCTAAATACTTAGAAGAAATTAACTTCAACAAAGCTTTTTCAAGTTCAATGGATAGACCATATGAAACAGCACAAATAATTCTTCAAAATAAGTCAGATTTAGAAATAAGAAAGATTAAGAAATTAGTAGAAATAAGCCATGGATTATGGGAAGGCAAATTAGAAAATGAAATTAAGAAACAATGGCCAGAATTACTTAAAAATTGGCATGAAAAACCTGAAGAGGTAATGATGCCCGAGGGTGAGAGTATTAGAGAAGTATCTGAGAGATCTGTTAAAGCTTGGGAAGAAATATGTTTAGCTCAGAAGAATAACGATTTAACCTTGTTAGTAGCACATGATGCAGTCAATAAAACCCTTATTTGTAACTTATTAGGAATTGATTTTTCAAATATCTGGATGATAAAACAAGGCAATGGAGGTATAACTATTATTGATATCTTTAATGATCCTCAAAAAGAAAATGTAATAAGTGCTCTGAATATTACGACACATCTTGGAGGGATATTGGACTCAACTGCATCTGGGGCTCTTTAAAAATGGGGAAAAGCTTTTTTTTTGAAAATATCAATATTTTGATGGGCTCCAATGCGACAGTAATCGAGGATAATTTATTAATTATCGATGGAAAAATAGAAGCATTTGGTAATAAGGCTAAAGAGGAGGCGTTAAAGAAGAATATTAAAATTTCTAAATCTGGTAATAAAATATTGGCTCCAATGCTGGTTGAAAGTCACTCATTTTTAAATGATCCCTTAACAGGGTTTGAAGATAACCTAGAAAATTTAAAGTTTAGAGCAAAGAAATCAGGTTTTGGTACAATTGCCTTTCTCCCAAATAGTAAAAACTGCAGAGATATTCCTGAAAAAATACCCTTTCAGAAAAATAATGATTTTGATTTAAATATTTATTTTTGGGGAAGTTTTAGTTTGAAAGATGAAGGCAAAAATCTATCTCCACATGATGAACTTTTAAAATCTGGTTCAATAGGTCTTTCTACTAGCAACTTTTTTGATACGTCAATCATTTACAAAGGTCTTTCTTTGGATGCAGTCAATTCATCACCTATATTATTTTCGTTAGCAAAAAAAAATTCACTACAGAAAGGAATTATAAATAAGGACGTAAAATCACTACAATCAGGTTTCTACATTATTGATAATAATAATGAGGTTTCAGAAGTTAAAAATATCTTAGGAATCAAGAATATTTTTCCAGATAAAAATATAGTAATTAGAAATATCTCAGATTCAAATTCTCTTAAAGAAATAGAAAAGCAGACCATTCCAATCTCAACAACAATAAGTTGGTGGAGCTTAATAGCAGATACAAATAATCTCGAGTTAGATGATGTTGGGTGGAAAGTAGATCCCCCTTTGGGCTCTCAGGAAAATAGAGAATTTTTAATAAGAGGTTTAGAGAATGATTTAATACAAGCAATTGCAGTGAACTCAAAGGCATTAAACGATGAAGATACATTTATTCCAATAAATGATAGACCCGTAGGGATAAGCTCTTTTGAATTAGTCTTACCCTTATTGTGGGAAGAATTTGTACAAAAAAGAGATTGGCCAATACCAAAGCTTTGGAAATATTTAAGTTTTAATCCCTCTAATCTATTAGGAATAATGCAAGAGAAATTATCTATCGGTAGTAAAAGATGGCTTATATTTGACCCCGATACAAAATGGCTAAATAATCAAATCAATTTAGGTTACGATTCTCCTTCAAATTTTCCTAAGAAAAATAAATTAATTAAAGGGAAAGTGATTCATGTAGGGCTTGATTTCTAAAAAGCCCAAAACTCTTTAAAGGCCAAAACCTAAAATAAGCTTTTCCAATTATTTCTTTTTTATGAAGAAATTTGCCTCCAGGCCAATATCTTCCATCCCAGCTATTTGATCTATTATCACCCAAAACCAAAAAATGATCCTTAGGTACTTTCAAACTTTTAAATTCTCCGCATTTATTAAATAGGGATTCTGAGCAAAAATTAATAACATATGGCTCAAAAATCTTTTTATTATTAACTATTACTTCGCCTTTAATATTGACACTAACTAATTCCCCAGGTAAAGCTACTACTCTTTTTATATACGCATCACAAGCTGGATCTCTTAATCCAGGGATGAATGAGATTGGAGGAAAGCCCATAAAAAAACAATAACTTTTATTTGGTAATGGATTAGATCTTGATGCAACAAGTTCTTTATCAAATGAGAAAGGGGATTTAAAGACAATAATATCTCCTCTTTGAGGTAATGAATTTTTTATGGAAATTTTTTCAATAATTAATCTATCGTTTATTTGTAATTCAGGAAGCATTGAACCTGAGGGAATGTAACGAGGTTCTGCTAAAAAAGATCTGCAAGAAGAAACAAAACAAGCTAAGAAAAGTAATGGTCCCCACTCAAGAAGAACATTTTTAAAAGAGAAATTCATAAAATTTGCAAAATTATAAAATTAATTATCTATTTGAGTTTATCGATATATTCAGACTCATTGAATCCAAGTATTAATTTACTTTCGTTAATTATTAAAAATGGTCTTTTGATTAATTTTCCATCATTTGACAATAGTTCAATAATTTTCTTTTTTGTTAAGTCAAGAATATCAATATCTATTGACTTATAACTCTTACCTCTTATATTGAATACCTTTTTAATGTCTAATGAAAATTGTTTTAAAGCAAGTTCCAAAAATTTTTTTGAAGGTGGTTCTTTAATAATATCTATTAATTGATAATTAATATTATTTTGATCAAGCCACTTCGATGCTTTTCTACATGTAGAGCATTTTGGATAACTATAAAAAATTACTCTTTTCAATTTATTTAACTATAGATGACTTTTTTAAAACCTTAAAGGATTTCTTTTTTTTTGGTGTACATTTTCTTAAGAGTTCTTCAACTACTTCAAAATCTCTCCAACCGTCTATTTGAACCTTCCTTCCATCTAAACCTTTGCTTGTTCTAAAAAATTCTGCAACATCTTCTAATTGATTAGGAGCTATTTGATCAATACTAATTATATTTTCTTGCCTAGGATTAGAGGTAGGAACACATAAAAGTTTCCCATCATATTGCCCACAGTCATGCATGTCTAAGACCCCTATAGGTCTTGCTTTTATTAGACAACCTGCGAATGTTGGCTCATCCATTATTACCATCGCATCTAGAGGAGCTCCATCATCAGCGAGGGTGTTTGGGATAAAGCCATAGTCAAATGGGTACCGTACTGAAGAATGCAAAATTCTATCTAGTGCCATAATGCCAGCTTGAGAACAATATTCATATTTATTCCTGCTGCCAGCTGGAATTTCGACAACTAAATTAACTACACCCTTCATTGGAGATGGAGGTATCAAACTAAGATCCATCTTTTTTAATTAAGTTAAAAGAATTAATCTCATTTCCTTGAGATAAAGGTCTACCAAGCAAAATACTAATTGAAGGCAATAAAATTGTCAGGGAGGCTATTATGATCCCGAGAAGTGAAATTGATAAACTCTTCATATTAAAGGGTTCATCATTATCTCTTTCCAATTCACTTGAAATAGTAATAAGAGAAGATTTTTCGCTTAATTTACTTTTGACAAACTGCTCTGAATTTGTGTATTTCAAGAGATTTACTTGTTAAAAGTTGAGTAATAAACTTAACAAGAATATTTTACAATCAAAAAGTGCATAAATCAAAATATAGGTTTAAATATTAAACCTTAAACTAATCTTTCTCTAGTAAAGATCTAATAAATTTTAATTCTTCCAGGATTTGAGAAAGCGTATTTTGTGCCGCTGAAGATGGAGAATTAAAAACTTCTACAGTAACTTCTTTAATTCTTAAAATATCCTTCGCAAATCTTGCAATTTCATTAGGGTGAAAACGTAATGGCTCTTTCTGATCCGTTCTATATTCCGGATTTAATTTTCTTGGGTTAAAGCTAGGATTTAAATTTCTTAGATCAGTATTTGTATACCTGTAAACAGAGGCTCTTGATCGATTAAGGAATTTCTGAACTTCATCAATACCAACTAATTCTTCTGAACTAGAAATATTAGAATCTATATTTTCCATAACTTTATTAAAAATGTCATTTAGGTTAATGAATTTACCTAAAAGTTTTAAGTTTTATTATTGCAGAAATTAGCAGAAAGGATAAATCTAAACTACCTGCCTTCAGGGACTCAAGACACTTTAAATTATTTTTACACCTTAATTGATAAAATTGATTAAATTTATAAGTTTTTTTTATGCGCGTCACCACCTCATTTCCTCTGGGGACGCTTCGTGACACTCCTTCTGAAGCAGAAATTATTTCTCATCAATTACTTTTAAAAGGGGGTTATATTCGCAGAGTCAATAGTGGTATTTATGCATACATGCCAATAATGCTTAGAGTTATTGAAAAGATATCCACCATAATTGAAAAAGAACTTAATAATATTCACTGTTCAAAATTACTATTACCCCAACTCCATCCAGCAGAGTTATGGAAAAAAAGTGAGAGATGGGAAGGTTATACAGCTGGGGAAGGCATAATGTTTAATTTAAAGGATAGGCAAGGAAAAGAATTTGGATTGGCACCTACACATGAAGAAGTCATTACAAGTATTGCATCAGAAATGATAAATTCGTATAAACAACTGCCTTTGTGTTTTTACCAAATACAAACAAAATTTAGAGATGAGATAAGACCTAGGTTTGGATTAATGAGAAGTAGGGAATTTATAATGAAGGATGCCTATTCTTTTCACTCTTCTAAAGAAGATTTATCTTCTTTTTATGAAAAAATGGAAAAAGCTTATGAAAATATTTTTAAAAATTGTGGATTAGACACAGTCGGAGTGGATGCCGATAGTGGGGCAATTGGAGGAGCTGCATCTAAAGAATTTATGGTGACAGCAGATGCTGGGGAAGATTCTATTTTATTTACTGAAAGCGGTACATATGCGGCCAATATTGAAAAAGCCGTTTCTTTACCATCCAAAGAGATTCCTTTAATAAAGTCCCATGATGAATGGATAGAAACCCCTAATCAAAAATCGATCTTTGATATTTGTCAAAAAAATAATTTAGATGCAAGCCAAATAATTAAAGTCGTTATATTCCTCGCAAAATTCGAAGATAAATCAGAAGTCCCAATCCTCACATGTATTAGAGGAGATCAGATTATTAATGAAGTCAAACTTTTTAATTTGGTCAACAAAAAATATAATTCAAACTTGATTCACCTTAAAATAATCGAAGATGTTGCCATTATTAATAAAAATCTAACTAATTTTCCATTAGGTTTTATTGGTCCGGACATAAATGATGAAACAATAAAAATTAATTCCAGTTGGGATAAAAGTTGGATAAGAATCGCTGACTACTCTGCCAGTAGTCTTTCAAGTTTTGTGAGTGGTGGTAATAAAGTTGATTTTCACAAAGTATTCCGAAAGTTTTCATTTATTGAGAAAAAGTTCTTAATAGCAGACATAAGGAATGCAAAAGAAGGAGATTACATCAGCTCGGAAATTAATGAAAAGTTAAAAGAAAAAAGAGGTATTGAAATTGGACATATTTTTCAATTAGGCCAAAAATATAGTGAGAAATTAAATGCAAAGTTTTCTGATAAGGATGGTCAATTGAAAAATTTATGGATGGGTTGTTATGGAATAGGCGTAACAAGAATTGTCCAAGCAGCAATTGAACAGAATCATGATGAGAATGGTATTTCTTGGCCAATTCAAATTTCTCCTTTTGAGATTTTAATTATTCCAACTAATTTTAAAGATCCCATTCAAAAAGCTCTTACTGAAGAGATTTATGAAGAGTTTAGAAGCAACCAAATCGATGTTCTCCTTGATGACCGAGATGATAGAGCGGGAGTGAAATTTAAAGATGCAGATTTAATTGGAATTCCTTTTCAAATAATTATTGGCAGAGATTCAATTAATAAAGAAGTAGAATTCTTCTCTCGAGCAAGAAAAACTAAAATTAAGATTGCATCTAAAAATTTATTAGAAAAATTTATTTCCGAATCAAAAGTAATGTACAATGAAAATTCTTGAAGCAAAAATTTATTAGGAGTTAAGTTATGTTAGTTAAAAAGATGACTGGATTATTTTCTAGATTTTTTGTAAAAGCAATATCTTTTGCCATTTGTTTATCCGTTTTTTTTACACTATTTAATTCTCAATCATTTGCAGCAAAGACCTCTATGACCGGTGATTATGCTAAAGACACAATATCAGTTGTTAAAACCCTACAAATTGCAGTTGAAACTCCAAAAGATTCTCCTGATAAGGATGAGGTTAGAGATGAATCACTTGCTCTAATAACTGACTATATTTCTAGATACAGAAACAGAGGCATGGTTAATAAAACTCAATCTTTTACAACAATGCAGACAGCCTTAAATGCAATGGCAGGTCATTACAAAAACTTTGCAACTAGGCCTCTACCAGATAAGCTTAAAGAGCGTTTAACTAAAGAATTCACTCTTGCCGAAAAAATGGTTCTCAGAGAAAGTTAATACAAATGATTTACTTTTTTAAAGTTATTCAATAATTTTGAATATATTATATATTCGTACAAAAATAATGCTCTTCTAAAATTGGCTAATGTTGTTGTAATCGGAGCCCAATGGGGTGACGAAGGAAAAGGTAAAATAACCGATTTATTAAGTCGTTCAGCAGATGTTGTTGTTCGTTATCAAGGGGGGGTAAATGCAGGTCATACAATAGTTGTCGATGATAAGGTTTTAAAATTACATCTAATTCCTTCAGGAATACTCTACAGAGAAACAATCTGTTTAATTGGATCTGGAACAGTTGTAGACCCAAAAATATTGCTCAAAGAAATAGATATGTTGATTGATAATGGAATAGATATTTCAGGATTAAAAATCTCATCAACTTCTCATGTGACCATGCCCTACCATCGTTTATTAGATGAAGCAATGGAAG